>DASZQY010000078.1:0-6906 GCA_035549395.1 Bauldia sp. | reverse complement strand
TTCCCGATTCGGCGAGCACCACAGCGAGGTTCAACTCGAGTTTGTCGAGGGCGGCCCTATCGAACTCATCCCGGCGATTCGTAGGCATGAGCTTGATATTGCATTCGTTTCTGAGCCGGAGGAAAGTGGCGGCTTTAATTGTATTCGTTGCTGGACCGAGCAGATATACGTTGTTCTAGCGCGAGGGGATCCACTTGCATGTCGATCGGCGATTTCCTTCGATGACATACGCGATAGACGATTCATCGTGACCGAAGTTGCACCGGGGAAGGATATAGAAAGCTTCCTTTTTCGTAAGCTCTCCACGCTGGGCCACCGCCCTAACATCCTCCGCGACAGCGTGTCCCGTCAAACCTTGATGCAACTTGTCGCTTGCGGTCGCGGAATTACCTTGGCGAGCGCCTCCGTTGTAGAAGCGCGATTTGCCGGTGTTGTGTACCGGCCGTTAACCGGATGTTCTCTCCCGTTCTGCGGGATTTGGTCGGATGAGAACGACAATCCTGCTTTCCGGCAGCTATTGAGCGCGGCAATGGCCCTATCCAAGGCGCGCGAGGGCTCTGCAACGAGTGAAGCCCGTGCTTTGCGGCCCATTGCAGCATCAACTGCCACTACTCTCCCGTAGGAGCGCAGTCCTTATACGATCCTTACTGATCGGCGGAAGATAAGGCGCCGATTTTACGTCGCTCCTCTTACTTCTTGCGTGCATCGACCTTCAAGCAAGGGGAATGCACCTAATGACGATTCCGCTATCACCACCGTCGCCTGTTCCGAGTGTTCCTCTGCGTTCGGGATGTCGTCGCTTCGGCGGCCCATCCTTGCGAGCGCTCCTTTTGCTCGGCAGCTGCGGCGCCCTGTCTTGGGCTGGCGCGGCCAACGCGGACCCGCTTCCTAGCCCCAGCTTCTCCGGGCCGCTCGCTCCAAACCCTCACCCGTTCACGGTCGACGCCGGGCCGTTCGGATCGCTCGCCGTCTCCGGCCAGGTGAGCGGGATCGGCGCCCTTCAGACTCACGCAATTCATGCAGGCGGGATCGGCAATCAAGATGGGTTCGTCGATCTGAGCAACGCACAAATCGAGATCCAGACGACCCAGGGGCCTTTGCAGTTCTACGTCCAGGCGGGGGCATATTCCTTGCCTTCGCTGGGCTCGTCCTATCTGCAAGCGACCAAGGCGACGGACCAGTTGTTCGGTCCTGTTCCGGTCGCCTACGCTAAGGGGGTGATCACGCCGGAGCTGTCGGTCATGGCGGGTCTGCTACCAACGATGGTAGGAGCGGAATCGACCTTCACCTTCCAGAACGTCAACATCGAACGCGGACTGCTCTGGAACCAGGAGCCGGCCATCAGCCGCGGCGTGCAGATCAACTATGCGCACGGGCCGCTCTCCGCCGCTATCTCGCTCAACGACGGGTATTTTTCCGGCAAGCTGAACTGGCTTTCGGGCACGTTGGGCTATGCGATCGACTCGTCGAACTCCATCAGCTTTGTTGGTGCTGGCAGCCTGTCGCGGAGCGACACGTCCTCAGTGGCAACCCCGCTCGCGCAGAACAACAGCAGCATCTTCAATCTTATCTACACTCATACCAGTGGGCCGCTGACGCTCACGCCCTATCTGCAATACAGCCACGTCGGGCGTGACGACCAGCTCGACATCGATCGCTCGGCTGACACCTATGGTGGCGCGCTGCTCGTCAAATACGCGCTGAACAGCGAATGGTCGGTCGGCGCCCGCGCCGAATATCTGAAGACGACCGGCGGGACGTGCGGGGCGGACGCTAACTGCACGCCGACCAACCTGCTCTACGGCGCAAAGAGCGACGCATGGTCGCTCACCATCACTCCGACCTACCAGAAGGGCGTGTTCTTCGCGCGCGGCGAGCTGTCCTACACCGGGATCGGCCACCTTCAGCCCGGGTCCGGCTTCGGCCGCGACTTTAACCAGCGCAATCAGGTTCGCGCCCTGGTGGAAACCGGCATCCTCTTCTGAGGGCGCGGGTGGCGCGGTTGGAGGGTCGCGCCCGCCTGGCGAGGCGCAGACGATCATTCACAAGCAAAGGAGATAGAGTATGACCTCCGACGAGTCCGACGACCCTGGTGACGATTCGCAGCAGCTTTTCTTTATGGCCCCTGACCACCTGGGCCATTGGGGCGTTCAAGACCAGTCCTTTAGGCGATCGGGCTATTTCATCAATCGGGAATGGGCGCGGAAATATGCGCTCTCCGAAAATGGGCGTCGTCCCGACCTGATCGTCGAGCTTCCCCAAGCCTGCGCCCTCATTTTCCGGCGGGTCGCCTTCCATGACAGCAATGCGTCGAAGAGCTGCTCGCCCGCCCATCGGAAGGCGGCCTGACATGCTCGCAATCAGCAAAGAAGTTCGCACATCGCCCGTGGCGAAAGCCTACGACCTGTGCGGCGCCACCTATGGCAGCTATGCGGATGGCGATACGTCGAATCTGTTCCGCTTCAGCGGCCCGCATGCTTACGCGGACTGCCAAGTCTGGGCGTGCATCATGGCCAGGCTGTCCGAGATACGCCTGTCAGGGACAACCTCGCTCAGCGTACTCGATGCGGGATGCGGCCCCGGCACATGGCTGAAGCGACTGGTGATCACCGCCAAGGAAATGGGCTTCGTCGAGATCTCGGCCCGTGGATTCGATGTTTCCGCCGAGCAGATCCAGCAGGCCCGCGTGAATTGCCGCGGCCTCGCGTCGCTTCCCGGCGTCAGGCTGGAATTCACGGTCGGAGACCTGACCCATAGGCTTCCCGAGGCGGACAACAGCATCGACCTTACGCTGTGTCTCTACAGCGTGCTCAGCCACATTCCTCTCGCGGAGCTCCCGTCGGTCGCCAGAGAACTCGGGCGCGTCACCCGCGGCAGTTTCATCACGACCGTCCGTCCGGTCGGGAGCATGGCATCTGGACTTGTCGCCGCAATGAGCGATGTGCGCCGGCTCCGTCATGACCAGCGGCGGAATTGGTGCGAGGTGGAACTGGCCGACGGCTGCCGCGCGGCGTTCAGCTTCCACCTCTTCTCGACCGACGAACTGGATTCTCTCTTCAAGGGCATCTTCGAGATCGAGGCGCTTGAAGGACTGGATTTCTTTCATGGGCGCTTCGCGGCCGACCCCCGGTGGAATCCGCCTGGCCAAGACCTTCCCCAGGCGCTGGCGCTGGAGCTTGCTAAGATGGAGAAGCTCCTCTCAGCGAACCCCGAATACAACGATCACGCCAATCAACTGCTGCTGATCGGCCGCAAGCTGGCGACCGCCCACCAATCAGACAAGCAACGGCCGCGCCCCAAGCTGACGCTGCGCTCGGCGAGACAGCACTAGCGATCCTTTTACGGAAGCGATCGGTGAGCTGGCTCGACATTCTTGTCTTCTTCGCCGTGGTCGGCGTCCTGATGGTCGCCGCATGGCTCTGCGGATTGGCCGAGGCCAAGCCACCGATCGACCCGACGATTGGGTTCCGCGATCCCGAGCGGGACTATTGGGAACTGCATCGCGAGAGACATCCCGACCCATCGCGGGCGGTTGAAGTGGGCGAACGCGGCAAAGCCCGTTCAGTCACGGAGGACGGCGGCGACCCCTCGCATTGACGGCAGTCTTATTCGCCGAGCAGGCGGTATCCGACGCACCGCTCAGTCTTCAGAAGGCGCTGATCGTCCGAACGCCCGGTCAGCTTGCGCCGGAGCCTCTGGATGACCTGGCGCAGCGCCGTGCGACGTGCATTGGAGGATGTCCCCCAAACGCTCTTCTCAAGATCGCAGAAGCGAGAAACGCTGCCGCGACTTTGGGCCAGGGTCCAGAGCGCCCGATATTCAACCGCTGTCAGCGCGATCTCACCGCCCCTGACCTGAGCGCGAGGCTGGTGCAGGTGGAGACGGACAGCGGCTTCGCCGCCTGGAATAGCCAGGCCATGCTGTCGCCAGACGGCCCGGAACAGCAGTCCAACCCGGGCGATCAGGTCCGATTCCAGGAAGGGCGCTTCAAGGCAGTCGATCCCAGAGTCGACCACCTGCGCAATCGTGTCTGGATCGCCGTTCTGGAGAACGAACAGCATGGGCAGCTCGGGGCGCACGCCAAGGAGGGAAGCGCACCATGTCAGCTCCGCTGGGTCGCCCGACACTACAGCGACATCGTATTGACGTTCGGCGAGCGCGCCCAACACCGCCCGTGGTTCGGTGAAGCCGGTCGCCTTGCATCCGGCACGTTGCAAAATGCGTGTGATATAGCGCCGGCTGCCTGCGTCAGGAGCGATAACCGGGATCGCGGCGTAGCCGTCCAGGGCCACCTGCGGCCACTGGCGCACGACGCGCTGGTCCTCGATCCCGCCGCTTTGCAAGGCGACGATGGGGCCGACCGCGGATGCGGAGGCTGTCGTCCCTTGGGTCGCGGATCGAAAAAGCTGAAGCTCAAGGCCGTCGTCGCCGGATCTGATGTGCGACATCGGCTGTGGCTGCATGCGCATTTACGCCAATGCTCTGAGCACGACCGAGCTGACCAGCATCAAAAAGAGCATCGCGAAGCCGTGATCCCATATGCACAGGCTGGCGGGAGGAATTGGATTTCTCTTCCAGAGCGCGGCGCTGAATACGAGCAGCGCCGAAAATCCGAACATGAGATGGATCAGCGATAGGAAGAGTATCGGTCTATGGTGATCAATGGCCAGTGTAGGAGAGCTAAACAGAACGATGAAGCCGATCTGCCCTCCGAACAGCCGTAAATGTCTACGCGAGCGCTCATCGGGATCGCGTAGCACCCTGAGCCAACGACTTGGACCGTACTCGAGGCGCATGGGTGGACGGATAACATGGCCGGTGTCAGGGTAGCGTAATGTTTGGGGGCGTCCTTGTAAGAACCGTATAGGGATTGCTTCGCCAGCTAACGGAACGACGCTCCCCGCGACGTAAAATTTGATGCTGTCTTTATTTGACGCTCGATAGACACAGAAAAAACATCTGTGATCGAATTAGCCAAATCATGTTTTCCCGCCTCGATGCCGAATCGCGCCTGACGATTCGTCGCTTTGCAACGAAGCTCGCGATTTCGGCCGTGATCGGAACATACGGCAAGGCTGGCTATTTCACGGCGGTTTCTTTCTGGATCGAACTCTATTCGGCATTTTGTGTGGTCTTCGGTTTGGTCCTCAGAGAAAGCTTTTGGCGGCGAGATGGATTCAACCATTGGGACGAAGCGTTGTGGCTACTGGTTGTGTCACTTGGGCTGCATATCGCCGACAACGTCGCAACTTGAGGCGCTAGAACGGAAATGTCGGAGGGGTGTCGACCTGTTTGCGCTCGCAAGGCGACCAGAGCACTTAAGAACCCTTGGGGTTGGCTCCTCGACGAGCTTTGGCAAAGCCGCGATCGGTCGCCATGAACCGCTCGATCATCGGCGGGATGAGCTTCACGGGATCGGAGACGGGTTTGCCGGTCTCTTGCGCAAGCACTTCCGCATAGGCGAGCAATTCGCGGTGGACCGCTGCCGGCAGTTCCACCGTTACTTTGACTGGCTTGTCGTCCTCCAGCGCGCCGAGCTTCAGCTTTGCCATTGCTCATGCTCCATAGGGTTCGAGAACGAGGTCGCGCGTGACGATCACGCGGACCGGGAATCCGGGCCGGATCGTCAGTGTTGGCGGCACGTTAAGCTGACGGCGGATGATTTCCTGACCCGCATCGTTGATCGTGTCCTGGCCGCCGTTGCGGATGGCGCGCAGCAAGCGGTCGTCATCGTCGATGGCCAGCTCTGCGCCGACGCTGAGGAGGGTGGAGAGACCCGCGGCCTTGGCGAGGTCCCACCAGTGATAGTCGACACCATCCTCGAGGCCCGCATAGCCCGCCGCGTCCGCGCCCGGCTGGCGCTCCAGGACGATCGAGCGGCCGTTGGGGAAGATCAGCCGATTCCACACCAGCAGCACGCGGCGCTGGCCGAACTGCACGGCGTTGTCGTACTGGCCGATGATGCGGGTGCCCTGCGGCACGAGGAGAATCCGCCCGGTCGGGCTGTCGTAGATGTTCTCGGTGACCTGCGCCGTGATCTGCCCCGGCAGATCGGAGCGAATGCCGGTGATCAACGCGGCGGGGATCACCGCACCGGCTTGCAGGACGTAGGGCGAGGCCGGCGGCATCACGCGATCCGGGGCGACGGTGCGGCGATCGGCGGCGGCATTGAGGAAGGCGAGCTGCCGCTCCTGGGCGCGCTCTTGCGCCGTCGGCGTGTTGAATTGGCCGGGAAGCCCGAGTCCGGTCAGGTTCGCGTTGGTTGCGGTGCCGCCTGGCGCCGTCGAAGCCGCAACCGTCCGTGCTTGTGTCTGGAAGAAGACACGGCTCGTGCGTGCTGCTTCCGCTTCGGCGAGCCGGCGCTGTTCGGCCGCATCCACGGTCGGCTGGATGCTAGGCGGCACGACCGGCTGTCCACGATCCTGGGCGTTGAGGATCGGGCGGCCCAGGTCACCCGGCAGAGGCGGTCCAAGGCGCGGCCCGGTGTAGTCGCGCGGCAAGCCAGCAAGCCCGTCGGCGGTCGGCCGATTGGTGGTGGAATAGAGCTCCTCGTTGCGGGGGCCGGCATCGCGGGTTTGCAGCGCGTAGATCAGGGCGCCGCCGAGACCGATCAACGCGACCAGGCCGATCCCTGCGAGCGCCTTGCGGGACAATCGGGTGACACGCGGCGGATCGCCGCGCAGCCGCATGGGGGCCACGGTATCGCTCGCTCCCTCCGTTCCGAGATCGCGATTGTCGGTGTCGCTCATGAGGACGGCCTCCCGCCGCTGCGCGAGATCCTGACCGTTTGCTGATGGTCGCCGCTGCCGAGGCGAAGCTCGGCGGCGCCGAAGAGGCGATCGACGATCAGGATGTTCTGGTAGATGCGGCTGTTGGCGATCTGGAGCTCGCCTTCCGAGCCGATGA
>DASZQY010000077.1:0-3980 GCA_035549395.1 Bauldia sp. | reverse complement strand
GCCGAGCCGGTCGGCGTCCACAAGGGCGCCATCCTCGAGGCCGCGGTCACCGCCGACGACCGTCTCCTCACCGGCGGCGACGATGGCCTTGTCGCCCTCACTTCCGCTGACGGCAAGGTCGAGCGCCTCGCCACGGTCGAGCGCAAGTGGATCGAGCATGTCGCTGTCGGGCCTGCCGGCGCCCTCGCTTACTCATCCGGCAAGGTGGCCACCGTGCGCACCGGCGACGGCCGCGAGCGGAAGCTCGAGCTTCGCCGCTCGGTCGGCGGTCTCGCCTTCGCGCCGAAGGGCCTGCGCCTGGCGATTGCCCGCTACGACGGCGTCGACCTGTGGTGGGCAGGCACCGACCAGCCGCCGCAGGGGCTGGAGTGGAAGGGCGCCCATCTCGGGGTGACCTTTTCTCCGGACGGCAAGTACGTCGTCTCGACCATGCAGGAAAATGCGCTCCATGGCTGGAAGCTCGACGACGGCAAGGATATGCGCATGACCGGCTATCCGGCCAAGCCGCGCTCCCTGTCGTGGTCGGTCAAGGGCCGTTTCCTGGCATCCTCCGGCACCAACGCCGCCATCCTGTGGCCATTCCATTTCAAGGACGGTCCAATGGGCCGCCAGCCGCTCCAGCTCGGCATCCGCGATTCCCAGTCGACCCGCGTTGCCTGCCATCCGAAGGAAGAGATGGTGGCAATCGGCTACCAGGATGGCATCGTGCTCGCGGCGCGTTTTTCGGACGGCAACGAAATCCGCTTCCGCCGGCCGGGCGGTAGCCCGGTGTCAACCTTGCGGTGGGATTCCGCCGGCAAGCGGCTGGCCTTCGGCTGCGAAGACGGTGCGGCGGGGATTGTCACGCTCTAGTTCGCCGCCTATGTGAACCTCCGGGAGACGCCGGAAATGGCCGCTTTGCTGCCTTGTATTGGGCAGATGAGGCCACATCGCCGCCCGATTGGAGCGGAAACATCTGGCGCTGAGATGAGTTGTGTGGGGGGCGAGTACCGGCGCGTTGCCGGAGAAGGAGCATCCCCATGGCCACCGCTGATACGGCCACCAAGACGGCACCCCTTTCGTGGCGCCAGATCGACGCCGAGGAACGGCGTCACGACGCGGAAGCGCCGGCGACCATCGGTCTCGACGACACCGTCGACGGCGACATCACCGACATCGCCCCGCTCGCGCCTGTGCTGTTGCGCGAAGGCCGCGAGGTCGAGGACGATCCCGATGCCGCCGCGCGCCGCGCCCTGTTGATGTCGCGCGCCACCGGCTGGCCGCCGGAAGCGTATGCCTCCGGGCGCTATGTCGCGGCCATCGCCATCTTCGTCGTCGTCGCCGTGGTGGCGTTGATCGGCATCACGTTCGTCTGAGCCGTCAGCGCACCAGCACGTTCCTGAACTGCCACGGGTCGCTGGTATCGATGTCCTCGGGGAAAAAGCCGGGACGGTCGGTGAGCGGCGTCCAGTCGGTATAGTAGCCCTTCACCGGCCCGAGGTATGGCAGCTGCACCTCGAGGCAGCGGCGGTAGTCCATCTCGTCGGCCTCGACGATGCCCGCGTTCGGATTTTCCATTGCCCAGACCATCCCGGCCAGTACGGCGGAGCTGACCTGCAGGCCGGTAGCGTTCTGGTAGGAGGCGATGCGCCGCGTCTCCTCGATCGAGAGCTGCGAACCGTACCAGTAGGCGTTCCTGGTGTGGCCGTAGAGCAGCACGCCGAGTTCGTCGATGCCGTCGACGATCTCGTTTTCACTGAGAATGTGGTGCTTGTCCTGCGCCTTGCCGGCGCGGCCGAATAGCTCATGCAGCGAGAGCACGGCGTCGTTGGCCGGGTGATAGGCATAGTGGCACGTCGGCCGGTAGACGACTTTGCCGGCTTCGCGCACCGTGAGGAAATCCGAGATCGAGATCGACTCGTTGTGGGTGACGAGGAAGCCGTATTGCGGCCCCGGCGTCGGGCACCACGAGCGCACGCGCGTGTTGGCGCCGGGCTGCTGGAGATAGATCGCCTGCGCATCGGGCCCGAGCGTGCCGGCGTTGTCGGGCATCCATTTCTCGTGCGTGCCCCAGCCCAGTTCCGCCGGCTGCATGCCCTCCGACAGGAAGCCCTCCACCGACCACGTGTTGACGAACACGTCCATCGGCTTCGGCGTGCGCGAGCGCTGCGTGTCGCGTTCCGCGATGTGGATGCCCTTCACGCCGAGCTGCTGTGCCAGCTTCGCCCAGCCCTCGCGGTCGTCGGGCATCGGCTCGCGGAAGCCGGCGAGCTTCGTGTCGCGGGCGAGGTTCACCAGGGCCTGCTTCACGAACCACGACACCATGCCCGGGTTGGCGCCCGAGCACGAAACGGCCGTCGTGCCACCGGGGTTCTTCGCCTTCTCGGCGCGCACCAGCTCGCGCAGCGCGAAATTGGTGCGCGCGCCGGAGCCCAGCGACTTGTCGTAGTAGAACCCCGGCCACGGCTCGACGACGGTGTCGATGTAGAGCGCGCCGACTTCGCGGCAGAGCCGCATGATGTCGAGCGAGGACGTGTCGACCGACAGGTTTACACAGATTCCCTGGCCGCCGCCGGCGGTGAGCAACTGGCCAAGCAGCGCCTGGTAGTTGTCGCGCGTCACCGCCTTGTGGACATGGCGAATGCCGTGGTTGGCCAGGATCTGCGCCGTGTCGGTTTGCGGATCGACGACGACGAAGCGCTTCTTGTCGAAGGTGAAGTGGCGCTCGATCAGGGGGACCGTCCCCTTGCCGATCGAGCCGAAGCCGATCATCACGATCGGGCCATCGATCTTGCCGTAAACCGGCCACTCCATCGCGCCGCCTCCTTCGATCTGGACCGGTCCTGTGATGGCGGGAAAGCCGCCGTTGAGTCAACCGCTCCCGGTTGACAGGGCGCGGCAGCGGCCTAGTTTGGCCTCGGGCGTCGCAATCGCACGGAAGAAAAACAGATGCGCGCTCGCCCGGCGCTCGCCGCCGCTCTCGTTCTCTGCCTGGTCTCGACCCTCGCCGCGCACGCCGATACCGCGGCGCCATGGACCGGCGATCCGGTCATCGACAAGACCGTCACCATCGTCGACAAGAACTTCTGGAATCCCGCCGCGCTGCCAGCCTTCCACGATGCCGTGCGTGGCGTCGTCGCCGACGAGCCGGACCGCGCCCTCAACACCGACACCGCGACGGCGGAGAGCCGCATCCTCGCCAGCCTCGGCGCTTCCCACACCGGCCGCCTGACGCCGGACCAGCTCGATTATTACGAGCTCGCCGGCGTCTTCCGCTATGCGTTGCACGACAGCATCCGCACGCTGTTCCCGCCCGATGGCAAGGTCACCTACGACGGCATCGGCATCGCCTCGAAAGACATCGGCGGCGCGCGTTTCATCACCGACGTCTATGACGGCAGCCCCGCCGGCAAGGCCGGGCTCAAGGCTGGCGATGAGATAATCGCCGCCGACGGCGCGCCGTTCGCGGAGATCGGCTCGTTCAAGGGCAAGGCCGGTCACGACGTCGAGCTCAAGATCCGCCACACGGCGGCGGCCGAGCCGGTCGATGTGGCCGTGCGCGTCGCCAGAATCGACCCGCAGCAGGAGTTCGTCGACGCCATCCGCAACAGCATCCACGTGGTGGAGAGCGGCGGTCACAGCATCGGCGTCATCCACCTGTGGAGCTACACCACCGGCCAGATCACCGATGTGGTCAACGAGGCGCTGGCGACCCGGCTCAAGGATGTGGACGGCATCGTGCTCGATCTCCGCGGCCGCTGGGGCGGGGTGCAGGCCGACGCGGTGCAGTCGTTCGTAGGCGGCGCCGTCGACATGGTCGCGGTCGATCGCGACGGCGACAAGCACTACGTCAGCTCCGCCTTCCACAAGCCGGTCATCGCCATCATCGACGAAGGCACGCGCTCCAGCATGGAGATCCTCGCCTACACGCTGAAGAAGGACGGCATCCCGCTCATCGGCGTGCCGACGGCCGGCGACGTGCTCGCCGCCACCGCCTACGC
>DASZQY010000076.1:0-8153 GCA_035549395.1 Bauldia sp. | reverse complement strand
TTATTCTTCTCCTGCGGCTTCGCCGTCTTCATCGCGGCGCGGACGCGGCGGGCGATCGCCGAAATCACGGCGCGGTCCACGATCGCCGAAGCGGCCGCCACCGCGCGGGCCACCGTCACGGTCGCGGTCGTCGCGATCGCTCTTGCGCAGCATCGCCGACGGGCCTTCCTCAAGCTCGTCGACCCGGATGGTGAGGAAGCGGATGACGTCCTCGTTGATGCGCTCCTGCCGCTCGACCTCGGCGATCGCCGCGGGCGGCGCATCGATGTTGAGCAGGGTGAAGTGGGCCTTGCGGTTCTTCTTGATGCGGTAGGTCAGGGACTTCAGGCCCCAGTTCTCGACCTTGCCGATCTTGCCGCCAGCGCCTTCTATGACGCCGCGGAACTGGTCGACAAGGGCGTCGACCTGCTGGCTGGACACATCCTGCCGAGCCAGAAATACGTGTTCGTACAATGGCATATAGTGCCTTTCCTTCGTTGCGCCGGCGCTAGAGCCTCACCGAAGCCTTGGGAAAGGCTTTTCGGAGAATCTTCAGGGAGCGGGAGCACGGGAAGACGGGCCGTTATTGACCCTGCGGCTTGGAGCCGCCTTCCGTTCAGTCCCCGGCCGGGGTCCTTTCGGACGGGCGGCGTTATACGCAGATTTGGCCGGATTGCAAGGCAATCTGCTGCCGCGGGAAACCCTCAGATATGCGCACGTGCTGCGGGATCAAGCCGAGCCGGCATGCGCCTCTTGGCCAACGCGGGCACACGAGAAGGCCGCCTAGGACGGCGCGCGGGTAAGCGGTATCGCGGCGATGGCATTGAAGTCGACCGGCTTGCCGGCGCTCCAGCCCGGCGAATTGAGCAGCGCATCAATGGCGGCATAGTTGCCCGACCGCACGGCGATCACGCGGTCGGCCACCGTGGTGGGAAACGTGCGGGGATAGAGTTCGCACAGCGGCTTGTGCAGGTAGTACTCGACCGCCTGCGCCGAATCCCGATCCACGAACAGCACGCAATCTCCAGGGTGCAGGTTGGTGGCGATGTAGGCCGACAGCCCGCGCCAGTCTTCGCGCGGCGGCGGCGAGCCGAAGGAAATGCCGAGCACGGCGACCAATACGGCAACTCCCGTTGCCAGGAGGCCGGTGCTGAACCGCGTGACGAAGCGGCTGAGCCCAACCCCGGCGAGCAGCAGGAGGGCGGGAAGACAGCAGATGAGATAGCGGTCATAGACGATCGGGAGCGCTACGAAAGAGATAACGAGTGCCGCGACGACCGGGAGCACCAGCCAGGACAGCACGAGCAGGATCGACGCCGTGGCGCCGAAGCGCAGGGGCGCTGGCGTGCTTTGCGGCGGCACGGCATTGCCTGCCGCGGCAGGCTGGACGAAAGCGAGCGCCGCCAGCGCTACCAGCGGCACGGCGCCGAGCGTGCCGCCGGCGACGTTCTGCAACTGCACGAGCACGAAGATCAGGCTCGGGTAGGGGATCCAGAATCCGGACTGATGGAGCGTGGCGATCCGGCTGAGCAATACCGCCAGCCATGGCGCAAACGCCACGACTGTGGCGAGCTGGAGCAGCATCCAGCGGAGCAGGGTCGCACCGCCGGCCTGCGGCCACAGAACAACGATCGCGGTCGCGGCGGCTGCGAGCGCGAGCCACGTCAGCGTTCCATACGGATGGGAGTAGAGCAGGGCGACGCCGGACAGGAAAGTGGTGGCGGCCCAGCCGCGGCTTGCCTTGCGGACGAAGGCGAGCGTCGTGCCTGCAAACAGGATCGCAGCCAGCATGAGGACAGCGTAGGGGCGTGCCTCCTGCGAGTAGTGGATGGCAAACGGCGAGGCGGCGAGCAGGAACGCCGCGACGAGACCGGCCACCCGGCCGGCTATCATCGAGCCGACCCAGTACAGCGCGGGAACCGCCGCGATGCCGAGAATGGCGGAAGGGAAGCGCAGCGCCCATGGGCTGTCGCCGAACAGCTTCACTACCAGCGCCAGGATGAAGTTGTGCAGCGGCGGATAGTTGTCCTGCGCGGTGGCGCTGATGATGTGCAGGATGCCGCCGCTGGACTGGGCAAGCGACGTGGTTTCGTCGCGCCAGATGCTATCGGCGGTGAGGTCGTGGAGGCGAAGGTATGCCGCGAGCACGACGATGAACGTGAGCACGATCATCGCGCCGCGGTACGCGACTTCCTCCGCCGCCTTGGCAGGATCGACGGGCGTGGCCATGGCTCAGCCGCCGATCCGTTGCAGAGGCAGGACGGTGAGCTGGCGGAACTGGAAGCGTTGTCCGGGCTGCCATGCGCCGGACGACAGCACGGCCGTCAGATTGGACTGATTGCCGACCAGCATGGCGAACAGAACCCGCGCTTTCGTCTCCGGGACGTCGGCGGGGTAGACGACGCAGAAGGGCTGCCGGTCGTAGTACTGCAGTGCGTATTTGGAGATGTCCTCGCCGACCAGCACGCAGCCGTCCGCAGGCAAGTTCTGCTCGACGAATACCGCGGCGCTGCGCCAGTCCTCGATCGCACCCGGGAGGCCGTAAGCCAGCCCGAGCGCCGATATGCCGAGGCCAGCGGCGAAGACCGCGGCTGCGGTGACGCGGCTGCGCACGAAGCGCGCCAGGCCCATGCCCGCCAGAAGCAGTAACGCGGGGAGCGAGCCGATGAGGTAGTAGGAGACCAGGATCGGCTGAACGAGCAGCGACGCGACAATTGCCATCAGCAGCGGCGCTATCAGCCAGACGAGCGCAAACCATGCGGCGGCGGGGGCGCCGATGCGAAGCGGCGGCCCAGCAACCGGCTGGGGTATATTCGTCTCCGTTACTGCCGGAGCGATGAAGGCGGCAATAGCGGCCAGCAGCATCGCCAGCAGGCAGAGGAATCCGGAGCCGAACGCAACGAGGGTCTGGACGACATAGGCCGCCGTTGGGAAAGGGATCCAGAACCCGCTCGTGGCAATCGCGTGTGCGCGGCCGGCAAGCAGCCATGCCCAAGGCGCGAACGTCAGTCCGATAACGACCTGGAGCAGGAGCCAGACCAGCGCGTGGGCGCGCTCCGCCTCGGTGCGCGCGAGCAGGATGACCAGTGTGACGCCGCCAATGGCGAGCCAGGTGAACGTGCCATACGGGTGTGAGTAGAGCAGCGCCACGCCGGTGACGAATGCCGTCAGGACGCGTGGCCAGGTCGCCGCTCGCATGAACCAGAGCGCCGAGCCGGCGAACAGGATCGCGGTCAGTGCCAGCAGGGCATAGGCGCGGGCGTTCTGTGAATGCCAGATGTGGAAATAGCACAGCGCCAAAAGCAGGGCGGCAAGCAGGCCCGCGAACCGGCCGCTCGCCATGCGCCCCACCCAGTAGAGCGCCGGGACTGCGAGTACGCCGCAAATGGCAGACGGCAGGCGTAGCGCCCACTCGCCATCGCCGAACAGGCGCATCGAAAGCGCCACGAGCAGGTTGTGCAGCGGCGGGTAATTGTCGGCGGCGGTCACGGCGATGATGTCGCGGACGCTGCCCTGCGCCTCATGCCAGGTCGAGGCCTCGTCGCGCCAGATGCTGGCATCGCCGAGCCCGTGGAAGCGGGCATAGGCCGCGACCGCGACGATCGCGATCAGGCCGGCGACCGTGGCAATATCCGCAATCCTGTCCGCTCGGGCAGCACTCCCGAACGCTGCCCGCTCGTCCATCCGCACTCGCTTCCGCTGCCTGGACGAAGGTTTAGCATCTCCGGCCGGGCTAAGTAGAGGCGTCGAGACGTCGGCCGTGCCGGTTTCTCCACCGAAACCGAAGGCGCCGACAGTACGCCGCAGTCATGGCGGGATGCGGGTCATCGGCACGACCGCGACCAGGTGCGCCGCCGACTTGACACCGTCGCGGCGACGGGCTGATTCGCGCGCCGAAGGAGACAAGCTCGATGAAATTGCCGTCGTTCCCCATAGAAGGCGGATGCCAGTGCCGCGCCGTGCGCTATCGCATTACCGCGCCGCCGCTCACCGTCTACAACTGCTACTGCAAGGATTGCCAGCGGGCGGGCGCCTCGACCCACACCATTTCGATGCCGGTCAAGCGCGAGACGTTCGAGGTGCTCTCCGGCGAGGTGATGACCTACGACCGCTCTGCCGACAGCGGCCGTGTGGTGCGCATGTGCGGCTGTGCCCACTGCGGCACCAAGATGTGGAACGAGCCGCTGGCCTCGTCGGGACTGATCGTCGTGAAATCGGGGACGCTGGACGACCAGAACTGGGCCGCGCCTGTGGGCAGCATCTGGACCGGGAGCCGCCCGCCATGGGTGGAGATCGACGAGACACAGGTGAACTTTGCCGGTCAGCCGCCGGACCGCCAGCCTTTGTATGACGCTTGGGCGAGGATGCTGGCGCAAGGCTAGTCCGTACGGCCGGCCTCGCGGCCAGTGACCGCGGCTGTGGTAGACTTCCGACTTCCTCGAGAACGCACGAGGGGGCCATGCGGAATTTCCTGTTTGCCGGATTGGTGGTAGCGGCCTTGCTGCCGCGGGTGGCGGACGCAGCCGATGGAGCGACGGCGAGCGTAACCGGCGGCACGATCGCCGGTGTCGAGGCGAACGACGTCATCGTCTTCAAGGGTATCCCTTACGCGGCGCCACCGCTGGGCGATCTGCGCTGGCGCGCGCCACAACCGGTGACGCCGTGGAGTGGCACGCGCTCGGCCGCCGAATTCGGCAACGATTGCATGCAGACGCCGGTGGCGGACGAGGCCGCGCCGCTTGGCACCGCGCCGTCGGAGAACTGCCTGTTCGTCAACGTCTGGCGTCCCGCCACCGACGCGCCGGCCGGTGGATATGCCGTGATGGTCTGGATACACGGCGGCGGATTCCTGAACGGTGGCGCGTCCGCGCCGATCTACGATGGTGCTGCGCTTGCGCGGCGGGGCATCGTCGTCGTCAGCCTCAACTATCGGCTGGGCCGCCTCGGCTTCTTCGCCCACCCCGCGCTGCTCGCCGCTCAGCCCACCGAAGCCGGCAACTTCGGCCTCATGGACCAGATCGCCGCCCTGCAGTGGGTGCAGGCGAACATCGCGGCTCTTGGCGGCGACCCCGGCAAGGTGACGATCGTCGGCGAGTCCGCCGGAGGCGCATCTGTCCTCGCGTTGTTGACGTCGCCGAAGACGGCGGGGCTTTTTCGTGGCGCGATGATCATGTCCGGCGGTGGACGCCAGACTCTGATCTCGCGTCCGATGACGGGCGGCATGCCTGAGGTGCCAGCGTCGGAAGACGGCGACGCCGCCTATGCCAGAACGCTCGGTATCGAGGGGAACGGTGCGGATGCGCTGGCGAAGCTCCGGGCGCTGCCGGCGGAGGCGCTCGTCAAGGACTGGACCTTGCCGGCGATGCTGGGTGCGGTGCTGGGTGGCAAACCGCTCTACGACGGTATCCCGATGATCGATGGCGACACCATCATCGACACGCCGCAGAAGACCTTCGCAGCCGGCAAGGAACAGCATGTGCCGGTCATCGTCGGGACCACCGCGCAGGACGTGCCGGTGATCTTCCCGCCGCGCACCGACCCACTCTCCTGGTTCGGCCCCGATCGCGCCGCGGCGAAGACGGTGTTCGATCCGGACGACACGGTGCCGGACTTCCCGCTCGCGCTGACGATCGCCAGCGACATCAGCATGCACGAGCCGGCCCGCTTCGTCGCACGGAGCGTGACGGCGAATGGCGAGCCGGCATGGCTCTATCGATACACCTACGCCGCCCAATCGCTGCCGAAGCGTCTCCTCGGCGCTTCCCACTCGCAGGAGGTGCCTTTCCTCTTCGACAACGTGGACACCCGCTACGGCAACGAAACCAACGACAAGGATCGGGAAGCGGCGCGGCAGTTCAGCGGCTACGTGGTCAACTTCGTCAAAACCGGCGACCCGAACGGCGGTGGCCTGCCCAACTGGCCGAAGTTCGACGCGGCGCAATTCGATCTCATGAACTTCACGCTCGATGATGGCCCGGTGTTCGGCGCCGACCCACGTGCCGGCCGCATCCGGCTGGTCGAGGCGGCAGCTGACCGCCCGGCACAATAGGTGATCGGCTCGCGGCTTGACTTGGCGGCCGTGGATTGGCTCAAAGGCGAACCAAGGCGGCGAGCGAATCCGCCGCGAGGAAACCACAGGGTGGAAGTGCGGCGCGAATGACGGTGGCGTTCACCTTTCCCGGGCAGGGAAGCCAGATCGTCGGCATGGGCAAGGTGCTCGCCGACAACTTCTTCGAGGCCGAGGCGGTATTCGCCGCGGTCGACGAGGCGCTGGGCGAGAAGCTGTCGGAGCTGATCTTCGAAGGCCCGCTCGACCGCCTGACGCTGACCGAGAACGCGCAGCCGGCGCTGATGGCGGTCAGCCTCGCGACGATCCGCGTGCTGGAAGCCAAGGGCGTGCGCATCAAGGACAAGGTCGCTTTCGTCGCCGGCCATTCGCTGGGCGAGTATTCGGCGCTGGCTGCGGCAGGCTCGCTCACGGTGGCCGACGCCGCGAAGCTTCTCCGCGTGCGCGGCCGCGCCATGCAACAGGCGGTGCCGTATGGCGTCGGCGCCATGGCGGCGCTCATCGGCATGGAGCTGGCGGCCGCACAGGCGGTTGCCGCCGAGGCGGCTGAAGGCGAGGTTTGCCAGGCGGCGAACGACAACGGCGGCGGACAGGTCGTCATCTCCGGCCACAAGGCTGCGGTGGAGCGGGCAATCGAGATCGCCAAGGGCAAGGGCGCCAAGCGCGCCATCCTGCTGCCGGTGAGCGCGCCCTTCCACTCGGCTCTGATGGAGCCGGCCGCGAAGGTAATGGAGATGGCCCTGGCGGCGACCGACATCCAGCCGCCGGTGGTTCCGCTCGTCGCCAATGTGCTCGCCCGGCCGATCACCGGGATTGCCGAAATCCGCCAGCGGCTGGTCGAGCAGGTGACCGGCATGGTGCGGTGGCGCGAGTCGGTAGAGTGGCTGGCGGCGAACGGCGTGACGACGCTGGTCGAGGTCGGCGCGGGGAAGGTGCTGTCGGGTCTTGCCAAGCGCATCGCACCGTCGGCCGAGGCGATCCCGGTCGGGACGCCGGCGGAAGTCGACGCGCTCGTCGCGAAGCTCGCATAGGGGATGGCGATGTTCGAACTTAATGGCAAGCGCGCACTGGTGACCGGCGCCTCGGGCGCCATCGGCGGGGCAATCGCCCGCGCCATCCACAGGCAGGGCGGTACCGTGGCGCTCTCGGGCACCAAGGTGCAGGCGTTGGAGGCGCTGGCCAGCGAGCTCGGCACCAATGCCTACGTCGTTCCCGCCGATCTCGGCGACAAGGAAGCGGTCGAGAATCTGGTACCCGGCGCGGAGGCCGCTCTCGGCGGCGAGATTGACATTCTCGTCAACAACGCCGGCATGACCCGCGACATGCTTTTCGCGCGTATGGGTGACGACGATTGGCAGAAGGTGATCGACGTGAATCTCACGGCGGCGTTTCGGCTGTCGCGGGCGGTGCTGCGCGGCATGATGCGGCGCCGTTCCGGGCGGATCGTCTCGATCTCGTCGGTCGTCGGCGTCGTCGGCAATCCCGGGCAGGCGAACTATTCGGCTTCCAAGGCCGGCCTGATGGGCATGACGCGCTCGCTGGCGGCAGAGATCGCCAGCCGGAACGTGACGGTGAACTGCGTCGCGCCGGGGTTCACCGCCTCGGCGATGACCGACGTGCTGAACGACAAGCAGAAGGCGGCGATCATGGAGCGTGTGCCGGCGCGCCGGCTCGGGACGCCGGACGAGGTCGCGGCCGCAGTCGTCTTTCTTGCTTCGGATGAGGCGGCTTACGTCACCGGCCAGACCATTCACGTCAACGGTGGCATGGCGATGATATGATTGAAGAATCGGCTGCAGGGATCAGCGCTGCATGGCAGGGTTGATGGCGGATTTCCGCGGCTGGCAATGGGTTTGGAAGTGTGTTACGAGGCTCGCAATTCCGGCGCCGCCCGCGGAATAATCTTCAGCTTACAAGCAATTGGGGTTCCCTAAATGAGCGATATCGGTGACCGGGTTAAGAAGATCGTGGTCGAGCATCTCGGCGTCGACGCCGAGAAGGTGACCGAGAACGCGTCATTCATCGACGACCTCGGCGCCGACTCGCTCGACACCGTCGAACTGGTCATGGCGTTCGAGGAAGAGTTCGGCGTCGAGATTCCGGACGA
>DASZQY010000075.1:0-2703 GCA_035549395.1 Bauldia sp. | reverse complement strand
GTAGCAGCCCAGGGCGCGCGCGGCGCAGGCGATCGACGCGGTGGTGTGCAGGGTCGGATCGCGGCGGCCCGCCAAGTCCAGCATGTCGGCGGCCTGGACCGTGCCTTCGTCATTTGCGGCGCGCACAAGGCGCCGCGCGAGATTGCGCGCTTGCGCCAGCGTCATGCCGTGGGCCATGGCCTCGATGCGGGCGCGCTCGCCCTCGCCAAGGCTGGACATTACGCAATCGTCGGCCAGGACGGACCCGGCGTCGCGGCGGGCCCACTTCTGTCGGTAGGCGTCCCGCACGGTGACGGTGCCGTCGCGGTGATACTTGGTCCGATAATTGCTGCTCATGATCGTTCTCCTAGTGCGTGGCCGAGTATCCGGCCAGTTGATGCGGCTGTCAATAACCGTGGACGCGCAGCAGCGCGATCAGCACGATAGTCAGGCCGCCCGTAATCAGCGAGCCGGCGATCCAGCCCGCCACGAAAGCGCCGTCCTCGTCACGGTTCGTCGGCAATTTCACGGCTGTGTGACCTCCTCATTGGCAGGGGTGGACGGGACCGACCTTCGATGGGACCGACCTTCGATGGGACCGGCCCTCGATGGGACCGGCTCCTCATGACGCCAGAGAACGCCCTTCCCACCGATGCCGCCCGCCGCAAGGCGATCCCCTTGGCCCGGGGGCTGTTGGACTATTTCCCGGCGGCGCTGGCCGCCGTCGCCGAGCTGTCGGCGCAGGGCAACCGTCAGCACAATGGCGGCGACGCGGAGCTGTACTGGGCCCGGCACAAGTCCGCCGACCATGCCGACGCGCTGCTGCGCCACCTCGTGGACCGCGGCGCGCTGGACACGGATGGGGTGCGACACTCGGCCAAGGTGGCGTGGCGCGCGCTGGCGCTGCTCCAGGAGGAGCTGGAGGCGGCGGGCAGCCCGGTGGCGCGGGCGGCGCGCTACGGCGATCCGGCGAAGGCGGGCTAACGCCGCCCCTTCCCCCTGTCCGCCGCGGGCGCCTTCGGGGCGCAGGGGAAGTCAGGGTAGCGCCGGCGCATCTGGCGCGTCTCGACCGGGCGCCGGCGGAACGTGATTCGGATGCCCTCCTCGTGTCCGTCGTCCACGATCACGATATCGTGGACCAGGCCGCAGTCGCAGCAGACCAGCGCCCAACTGCGGCCGCGCGGCACGCGGATCGGCTCGCCGTCGTACACCTGCTCGGGGTCCTGGTATCGCTTCATGGCTCGGCCCCCAGTCGGCGGCGTAGGTTTGCCCACGTCACGGCCTGCCCCGAGGCGCGGCAGCGCCGAAGCGCCGCCATCGTCCGCTGTACCGGCTGGCCGACGCGCTCGGCGAGGGCCTCGGCGGTCAGCACCTCGCCCTCGATGCGCACCAGCCGGCCGATGAGCCGGCGCTTCGTCGCCGCGCCGGCGCGCTGCGCGTATTTGCGCCGGGCCGCTTCGGACATCTCGAAAAAGGCTTCACTCATCGTCTATCTCCACCTTGAGTTTCGCGCACATGATGCCCGCCACCAGCGACAACAGCGACTGCACGGCCACGAATTGCGCCACTTCTGGGTCGGCCTTCACCGTGAACAAGGTGACCACGCCGAGCGGCGTCCATGCAACAGAAGCCGCCTCGATGCCGCTACACACACTCAGGTAGCGCATGTGTCGTTCCTCGCCGCATCCTCACCAGCACGCTGCGCGTCCTCGATGCGGCGGCACGCAATGTCGAAATAATTGGGCTCGCGCTCGATGCCGATGAATCGGCGGCCCGTGTTCGCGCAGGCTACGCCTGTTGACCCGCTACCCATCGTGAAGTCCAGCACCATATCGCCGGGGTTCGTGTACGTCTTTACCAAGTCTTCCATCAGCGCCACCGGCTTCTGCGTCGGATGGTGGCCGGTGCGGTCCTTCGGGTATTGCAGGACGTTGGACTTGTACTTCTTACCTTCGGGCAGGTTGAACGTGCGCGCGACGGACGCCTTGAACGCATCGTCAATGGCCTTTAGCTCGTCATAGCAGCGAGAGAACCGGCCCGTGCTCCGCAGCTTGTTGAAGTTTTCGCGGGTCGGGAAGGCAAACTGGATGCCCTTCGTGAAGTAGTGCGAGGCCATCCCGTTGCCAAGCAGTTCGCGTGTCTGCGCCCAAGTCAACCCTGTCTCGATCCATTCGTCATAGAACCATTCTCGCAGCGGGTGCGCGGACGTCGTGTCGTACTTCTTGAAGAATACCAGCACGTCCTCGGTGTATGAGACAGGGGCCTTCTTGCACCCAAGATGATTTGCGAAGCTGTCCTTTAGCCACGTCATGCGGTAGCTAAACGGCAGGTTCCCGTGCGCTTCGGTAATGAGGCGGGACGTGTACGGCTCTTGTGAGAACAGCACCAGCGCGCCGTTCATCCGCAACACGCGGTTGCAGTGCTCGAACACGGCGGCGGGGGCCAGCGCAACGTCCCAATCTATGCCGTTGAACCCTTGCATCGTCCCATAGGGCGGATCACAGATCACGGCATCGACGAACCCATCCGGCAGCCCCGCCATTACCTCGATGCAGTCGCCGAGGTACAGTGTCGCGTTGCCGATGATGACGGGGCTCACGTCGTCGGCTCCTGGTGCTGGGTGGCGGCCTCGATCAACTCGCGCCGGCGCTTCATGGCAGCGCCTTCGGGGTCGTGGGGAACACCGTCCGGCTGCTCTCCACGTAGCGGGAATAGTTGCGATGG
>DASZQY010000074.1:0-2181 GCA_035549395.1 Bauldia sp. | reverse complement strand
AGACCGCCGTCGAGGCTGTTCACGCCGACGTGGGCGACCCAGTGATCATTGTCGGGATACGGCAGGAAGCCGTCCGGGTGCGACCAGTGGGTGACAATCCACGCGCCCGTCTGGTTCGCGGTCTGCACCATGAGATTCACCGCCGGGAGATTGTTCGGCTCGACGTTGAAGATGGTGCACGCTGGATTGGTTGCGAGCAACGCGCGCATAAGCGAAGCCTGCTTGTCCGTGTCACCCTGGTTCAGCTGAAGCACGTACTGGCTGTCCGGGATGCCGACAGACTGCAGAAAGAGCTTGCCGCCCTTGTCGAGATCCGCGTGGTACGGCTGGGCGATCTCGCGCATCGAATTGACGAAACGGATGTTGGATTTGTCACACGGCGCGTCGGCATAGGCGCTCTGGATTCCGAAAGTCGCGAGCGCTGCAAAAGCAAAGATTCCTGCTGTGTATTGCTTCATTTTTTCCTCCCTACGCAGCAACGGCGACGCTAGCAGCGAAGGGATGACAGCAAAAATCGATTGTTTATTGGAATAATGATAGATTTGGCCAATCGCGCAGTTAGCGCGTCAAAAGGTGCTCCGGAACTGCGGTTTCACGGGTTGAGGACACGGATCGGCGCGCCAGCGCGCCATGCTTCGATGTCCTCCACCATCTGCCGATACGCCATCGCGTAGGTGTTCTCGGTCACGTAGCCGACGTGCGGCGTCGCCAGCACATTGGGCAGCGAGCGGAACGGGTGGTCCTGCGCCAGCGGTTCCGGGTCGAAGACGTCAAGCGCGGCGCCTGCGATGCGACGCGACTGAAGCGCGGTGACGAGTGCCGCCTCATCGACAATCGGACCTCGCGATGTGTTCACGAGGTAAGCGGACGGCTTCATGAGGGCGATCTCGCGCGCGCCGACCAGACCACGACTGCGATCACTGAGCTTGAGGTGCACGCTGAGCACGTCGGCGCGCCGGAACAGCTCGTCTTTTGAAACGGCTTCGACGCCCACCGCCTGCGCTTTCTCCGCGGTCAGGTTCTGGCTCCAGGCAATGCAGCGCATGCCGAACGCAACGCCGTACCCGGCGATGACACTCCCGAGATTGCCGAGGCCGAGGAGGCCGAGGGTCTTTCCTTCAAGATCGACGCCGACGCCAACCTGCCAGCCGCCGGCGCGGACGGAATTCACCTCGGCAACGATATGCCGCGTGATCGCCAGAACCAGCGCCCAGGTCAACGCGGCCGGCCCGTATGGGCCGCCACCTTCCGTGCCACTGACGACGACGCCGCGCCGCTTTGCGGCTTCCATGTCGATGGCCGCATTCCATTTACCGACTGTGGCGATCATCTTGAGGTTGGGGAGGCACCCGATCGTCTCGGCATCGAACGCCGTGCGCTCGCGCATTGCCACGACGATGTCGAACGGCAACAGCCGCGCAACCAGTTGCTCGCGATCCGCTACGTGATCGCGAAAGAAAACAGCGCGCGCGTCGGCCAGCGAGGACCAGTCGGCCGCGCCGGCAGCCACTCCTTGATAGTCATCAAGGACTGCAATACTTAGTGCCTTCGTCATCGCCACCGACGTATCCTTTCGCAATATGCGCTGTTCGCGATTCCGCGAACCGATGGAGTGAACCAAGGGCACTAGCTAACACGAAGTTCGGAGCTCACAATCGTGCTCGTTGCGTCGGGCAAGCGCACGCGGCGAAGCGTACCGCCGACGGAGGAAAGTCCGATGCAATTCCAATTGTGCAATCCCACGCGTATCGAATTTGGCGAAGGCCGCATCGCCGCGCTGAGCGAGCTCGTCAAGCCGGGGACGCGGGTGCTGCTGCTCTACGGCGGCGGTTCGATCAAGCGCAACGGCGTTTACGACAGCGTTAAGCGCGCGCTCGCGTCGGCCACGGTCGCCGAGTTCGGCGGTATCGAGGCGAACCCGCGCTACGAGACGATCCTCAAGGCGGCCGAGCTGGCGCGGGCATCCGGCGCCGAGCTGATCCTGGCGGTCGGCGGCGGATCGGTAGCCGACGCCGGAAAATTCCTCGCCGGAGTCGTTCATGCCGGCAAGGACCCGTGGACGGAGCTCCGCGCCGGCAACTGGCCGGAGAAGATTCTTCCGGTCGGCGTCGTGCTGACGTTGCCCGCGACGGGCTCGGAAAGCAATGCCGTCGCAGTGATCTCCAGCACCACGCATCACCT
>DASZQY010000073.1:0-11174 GCA_035549395.1 Bauldia sp. | reverse complement strand
CCTGGCGCAGTCGCGCGCCACCGATCCCGGCCGCTCGGCCTGGGTGTCGGCCAACGCCGGCTCGGGCAAGACCTTCGTCCTTTCCCGCCGCGTCATCCGCCTGCTGCTCGCCGGCACCGCGCCCTCGAAAATCCTCTGCCTCACCTTCACCAAGGCGGCCGCTGCCGAAATGGCGCGTCGCGTCTTTGACGAGCTCGGGCGCTGGACGCGGCTTCCCGAGGCCGCGCTGTCGAAGGAGATCGAAAAACTCAAAGGACGCCCGCCGACGACGGCGCAAGTGTCCCGCGCGCGACGCCTGTTCGCCGCGGCGCTCGACGCGCCGGGTGGCCTGCGCATCCAGACCATCCATGCGTTCTGCGAGCGCCTGCTCCACCAGTTCCCGTTCGAGGCCAACGTCGCCGGCCACTTCGAGGTGCTGGACGAACGCAACGCCGCCGCCTTGAAAGATGAGGCGCGCCGCGCGCTGCTCACGCGCGCCGCCGCCGATCCGCATGGCAGGCTTGGCCGCGCGCTGGACGCCGTGCTCGGCCGTGTCAGCGACTACACCCACGAGACCACGCTCGACGAGTTCATCGCGAAGCGCGACGCGGTCCGCGCCTGGATCCAGCTTTGCGGCGATGTCGATGGCGCCATCGCCGACCTGCGCCGGGCCCTCGGCCTGGCCGATGGCGAGACTTCCGACGCCTTGCGCAGGAGCATCGTCGCGGATTGCCCGCTCGACGGCGCGCCCGCTGCGCGCCTGCTGGCGGCGCTGAGCGGCAGCGCCAGGCCGAAGGACCGCGAGGCCGCCGCGCGCCTGCTGCCATTTGTCGAATCCCGCGACGAGATCGAACGCGCCGACGCCTGGGCCGCCTTCCTGCTCAAGCATGACGGCGAGCCGCGCACCGCCCCGGTCACCAAGGATGTGCTTGCCGCGCTGCCGGGCATCGACCGCGTGCTTGCCGGCGAGGCCGCCCGCCTCGCCGCGCTTGCCGATCGCGTCCGCACCGCCGAGCTCGCCGAGACGTCCGCCGCGATGCTGCTGCTCGCCGATGGCGCGATCGGCGCATACGAGGCCGAGAAACGCCGTCGCGGCGTGCTCGATTTCGAGGACCTGATCGTGCGCACCGCGCTCCTGCTCGCCCGCTCCGATGCGGTGCGCTGGGTGCAGTACAAGCTCGACCGCGGCATCGAGCATGTGCTCGTCGACGAGGCGCAGGATACGAGCCCGCGCCAGTGGCAGGTGATCGAGCGCCTGGTCGCCGAATTCTTTGCCGGTGAGGGGTCGTCGGCGGCGCTGCGCACGCTGTTCGCGGTCGGCGATGAAAAGCAGTCCATCTATTCCTTCCAGGGCGCGGTGCCGGCCCGCTTCGCCGTCATGCGCGATCTGTTCGCCACTCGTGCCGGCGAGGCGTTGCTCGCCTTCGAGGGTGTCCGGCTCCACCTCTCGTTCCGTTCGGTGCCGAAGATTCTCGCCGCCGTCGACGCCGTCTTCGCCTCGGCCGAGGTCCACCGCGGCCTCAGCACCGAGCCGGAGCCGACCGTCCATTCCGCCCGCCGCCATGGCGAGCCCGGCCGCGTCATCCTGTGGCCGCGCTGCGAGCAGCCGGCCAAGCCCGAGGCGGACGATTGGGTGAAGCCGCTCGATCATCTCGGCGTTGCCAGTCCCGAGGTGCGGCTGGCCAGGCGCATCGCGCGTACCGTCCGCGGCTGGATCGATCGTCGCGAAACCCTCGACGCACCCGATGCCGGCAGCCGGCCGCGGCCGATCGATCCCGGCAGCATCCTCATCCTGACCCGCTCGCGCGGCGCCCTCACCGACGCCATCAACCGCGAGCTGAAGAACCTCAAGGTGCCCATCGCCGGCGCCGATCGCATCACGCTCGGCGAGCACATCGCGGTCATGGACCTCATGGCGCTCGCCCGCGTCGTCCTGCTGCCGGAGGACGATCTGTCGCTGGCGGCGCTGCTCAAGTCGCCGCTCATCGGCCTCGACGAGGATCAGCTCTACGCGCTCGCCCATGATCGTCCGGCCTCGCTCTGGCATGCGCTGGAAGCTGCCGCGGCGCGCGATCCCGCCTTCGCCCCGGCAAAGGCCAGGCTCGATCGCTGGCGCGCTCGCGCCGATCTGGTCGATCCGCATGCTTTCTTCGCCGGCGTGCTCGGGCCGGATGGCGGCCGCCGTGCGTTCCTCGCCCGCCTTGGCGCCGAGGCGGAGGACGTGCTCGACGAGTTTCTCGCCGAGGCGCTGACCTACGGCCAGGCCAACGTCGCCTCGCTGCAGGGCTTCATTGCCTGGCTGGAGGAAGCCGAGGTCGAGGTCCGCCGCGACCCCGATGCCGGCCGGCCCGAAGTGCGTGTGATGACGGTCCACGGCGCCAAGGGGCTCGAGGCCGACGTCGTCTTCCTGGTCGATAACGGCACGCCCGCCAACATCGCGAGCTACGTCGATCGGGTCGTGCCGCTGTCGCCCGAGCGCGATCCTGACCGGCCGGGTCCGGTGGTGTGGATGCGCGGCGTCGCCGCCATGCCCGGCCGCATCCTCGAACGCATCGACGATGAGCGCCGGCTGGATGAGGAAGAATATCGCCGCCTTCTGTATGTCGGCATGACCCGCGCCCGCGACCGGCTTTATGTCGTCGGCCTCCAGAAGCAGAAGGTCGGCCAGAACAAGCTCGACATGCGCTGGCACCCGATCGTCGAGCGCGCGCTCGCCGGCGGTTTCACCGAGCGCGTCCTTGCCGACGGCGAGATCGAGCTGGAGTGGCAGGCCGATGCGGAGCCTGTCCCGGTGCCGGCCGCCGCGCCGCCCGTCGCCGAGCGGGTGCAGTTGCCGGCCTGGGCGGCGCGCGATGCCTCCCCGCCGCCGGCCGCTGCCAGGCGCCTGGCGCCGTCCTCGGCGTTGCCCGACGAACCGCCGCTCCGCATTCCGCCGCGCCGCGATGGCGCCGCCGCCATGGCGCTGGAGCGTGGCCGTCTTGTCCATCGTCTGCTCCAGTCGCTGCCTGACATGCCGGCGGCGCGACGTGCCGATGTCGCCGGCCGCTATCTCGCCACGGCCGCGCCGGAGTGGCCCGAGGCCGAGCGCGCCGCGCTCGTCGCCGAGGTTCTGGCGGTGCTCGCCGATCCTGCCTTCGCCGCGGCCTTCGCGCCGGGCAGCCGCGCCGAGGTTGAGATCGCCGGTCGCGTGGGTGCGACGCTGGTTGCCGGCCGTATCGATCGCCTCGCCGTGACCGAAGGCCGCGTGCTCGTCGTCGATTACAAGACCAATCGTCCTGCGCCGGCCGGCCTGGCGGAGGTGCCGCGCTCCTATGTCGGCCAGCTCGCCGTCTACCGGGCGATTCTCGCCCGTCTCTACCCCGGCCGTGTTGTTTCGGCGGGCCTTTTGTGGACCGATCGGCCGTCGCTCATGGAGATACCGGAGGCCGCCCTGATTCTTGCCGAATCCGAGATCGTCTCGGGGCGGGCGGCCCCGCCGAATCCGCAAGGCTGAGCGCCGTTTCCCGGCCTTAGCTTGACTTAAACCCTCGGCCACCTACCTTCGCATCAGCCAGTTTTCCCGCACCGAGAGGGTCCGATGTCCGCCAAGGTAACCGACACCAGTTTCGATAAGGACGTGCTCGGCGCGCCCGGTCCGGTCGTGGTCGATTTCTGGGCCGAGTGGTGCGGTCCCTGCCGCATGATTTCGCCGGCGCTGGAGGAGATCGCCACCGAGATGGAAGGCAAGGTCACCATCGCCAAGCTCAATGTCGATGAGAACCCGAACATCATGATGCGCTACGGCATCCGTTCGATCCCGACCCTCATCATGTTCAAGAATGGCGAGCCGACCTCCATGCAGGTCGGCGCGGTGCCGAAGGGCCGCCTCAGCGACTGGATCAAGTCGGCGATCTGATCGCCGCCCATCCGCGACTTCCGATTGTGAAAACGGCGGTGCCTCCAAGGTGCCGCCGTTTTGTTGTGTCCGCGCCTTTTGCAGGCATTCATTGTCGGCGCAGAAAGAGCTGCCCCTCTCCCCTTGTGGGAGAGGGCCATGAGCCTTGTGACCCCGGACTTGATCCGGGGGAACTAGGCGAATGGGGTGAGGGGTTAGTGTCCCCTTCCGGAGAGGTCATAGCCCCTCACCCTTCCTCACTAAACTCGCTTCACTCGTTAAGTTCGGAAGCCCTCTCCCTGTGGGAGAGGCGAAAACACAGCTATCGCGGTGGCGTGCCGTTCTCCGCCAGCACCGTGCCGGCGAGATAGAGCGAGCCGCAGATCAGCACGCGCGGCGGCGCCTCGAATTTCCAGTTTCCGATTGCGGCGAGCGCTGCATCGACATCGGCTGCCGGCTCTGCCGCCAGTCCCGCCTCGCCCGCCGCCGCCGCCAGCTCCGCCGCCGTGCGGCTCGCCGGCGCATGCGGCACCGGCACCGTGTAGACGCGCCGCGCCAGCCCGGCGAAGGGGCGGAAAAAGCCGATCGGATCCTTGGTGTTCAGCATGCCGGCGACCAGCACCAGCGGCTTCGGTGCCCGCTCCTCGAGGTCGGCCATCGCTTCGGCGATGACGTGCCCGGCTGCCGGGTTGTGGCCGCCGTCCAGCCACATCTCGGCCTCCGGCAGGTGCCGGGCGAGTGTCCCGCCGGCCAGCGATTGCAGGCGCGCCGGCCACTCTACGGTGGCCAGCCCGGTCTCGTAGGCATGGGTCGGAAGGTTCAGCCCGGCGCGGCGCAGTGCCGCCACCGCTGTCCCGGCGTTGGCGTATTGGTGGCGTCCGGGCAGCCGCGGGGCCGGCAGGTCGAGCAGCCCGTCCTCGTCCTGGTAGACCAGCCGCCCGCCTTCCGGGTGCGCCACCCAGTCGCGGTTGGCGATGAACAGGTCGGCGTGCTTGCGGGCGCCCTCGCGCTCGATCTCATCCAGCGCCTCGCCGTTTTGCGGGCCGATGATGCCTGGCCGGCCACGCTTCAGGATGCCGGCTTTCTCGTGCGCGATCGCCGTCAGCGTCGCGCCCAGGAACTTCTCGTGGTCGAGCGCCACCGGCGTGATCACCGCCGCCAGCGGCGTTTCGATCACGTTGGTCGCGTCCAGCCTGCCGCCGAGACCGACCTCGAGCAGCACCACGTCGGCCGGATGGCGCGCGAAGATGGCGAACGCCGCTGCCGTGGTGATCTCGAACTGCGTGATAGGCCGCCCGGCATTGATCTTCTCGACGCGGATCAGCTCGTCGGCGAGTTCGTCCTCGCTGACGAAGGCGCTGCCGGTCGCGGTGCCCAGCCGTATGCGCTCGTGAAAACGCACGAGATGCGGCGATGTGTAGACGTGGACGCGCTTGCCGGCGGCTTCGAGCATTGCGCGCATGAACGCGGTGGTCGAGCCCTTGCCGTTCGTTCCCGCGACATGGATGGCGGGCGCCATCTGCCGCTCGGGATGGCCGAGGTCGGCCATCAGCCGCTCGACCCGCTCCAGCGAGAGGTCGATCTCCTTCGGATGGAGCGTCGTCAGGCGCTCCAGTATGGCGCTGGACCTGTCCACGGAAAGTGCCGTCGGCGTTATTCCGCCGCCGCCGGCAGCAGCACCGGCATCTCGCGCGCGCCGAGCAGGCGGCAGAGTCGCGCGATCGTCGGGCGCAGCTTGTGGCGGTGGACGACCATGTCGACCATGCCGTGCTCGCGCAGGAACTCGGAGCGCTGGAAGCCTTCCGGCAGCTTCTCGCGGATGGTCTGTTCGATGACGCGCGGCCCGGCGAAGCCGATGAGCGCGCCGGGCTCGGCCAGGTGCACGTCGCCGAGCATCGCGTAGGAGGCGGTGACGCCACCCATGGTCGGGTTGGTGAGCACGACGATGTACGGCACCCTGGCGTCGCGCATGGCTTCCACCGCCACCGTCGTGCGTGGCAGTTGCATCAGCGACATCACGCCTTCCTGCATGCGGGCGCCGCCGGAAGCGGCGAACAGCACGAACGGCTGCTCGCGGTCGACCGCCGTCATCATGCCGGTGATGATCGCTTCGCCGGCCGCCATGCCGAGCGAGCCACCCATGAAGGCGAAATCCTGCACCGCCGCCACTACCGGCACCTGCTCGACGCTGCCCGTCGCGACCTGCACGGCGTCGGCCGCGCCGGTCTTGGCGCGCGCGTCGCGCAGCCGTTCCGTGTAGCGCCGCTCGTCGCGGAATTTCAGCGGGTCCACCGGCACGTCCGGCAGCGACACGAGATTGTATTCGTGGCGGTCGAAGAAATGCTCGAAGCGCTGCTTCGTCGTCATCCGCATGTGGTAGCCGGAGCCGGGGATGACATAGTCGTTGGCCTCGAGGTCGCGATGGAACACCATCTCGCCGGTCTCGGGGCACTTGATCCACAGGTTCTGGCCGACTTCCCGCTTGTTGAGCAGGTTGCGGATCTTCGGGCGGACGACATTGTTGATCCAGCTCACGGGTCTCGTTCCTTCCTATTCTGCCGCCGCCATGCGCGCCGCGCGCACGCCGGCCGCCAGATCGGCAACCAGGTCGGTCACCGCCTTCACCGTGCGTTGGCTCGCCCGGCCGTTGGCGTCCAGCGAATCCCTGACCGCACCGACCACCGCCGATCCTACCACGACTGCATCGGCCACCTGGCCGATGGTCCGCGCCTGCTCGGCGTTCTTCACACCGAAACCGACCGCCACGGGCAATGTGGTGTGCCGTTTGATTCTTTCCACTGCCCGGCTGACGGCCGCCGGATCGGCCGAGGCCGTGCCGGTGATGCCGGTGATCGAAACATAGTAAACGAAGCCGGACGTGTTCTTCAGCACGGTGGGCAGCCGCCGGTCGTCCGTCGTCGGCGTCGCCAGGCGGATGAAATTGAGGCCGGCGTCCATGGCCGGCAGGCAGAGTTCGTCGTCGGCCTCCGGCGGCAGGTCGACGACGATCAGTCCGTCGACGCCGGCCGCCTTGGCGTCGGCCAGGAACCTGGCGTTTCCGTAGATGTAGATCGGGTTGTAGTAGCCCATCAGGATGACCGGCGTGTCCGGGTCGCCTGTCCGGAACTCGCGCACCATGGAAAGCGTCATTTTCAGCGTCTGTCCGGCCTTGAGCGCCCGCTGTCCGGAGGCCTGAATCGCGGGCCCGTCGGCCATCGGGTCGGAGAACGGCATGCCGATCTCGATCAGATCCGCCCCTGCCTTAGGCATTGATTTTATTATGGAAAGTGACGTCCCGTAGTCGGGGTCGCCGGCCGTGGTGAAGATCACCAGCCCCGGCCTTCCCGCTGCCTTCAGCGCGGAAAACCGCCGTTCGATGCGCGAGCTTCCGCCGCTCATATGTCCATGCCCAGGTGCTTGGCGACGGTGAAAACGTCCTTGTCGCCACGGCCAGAGAGATTGGCGACGATGATCTGCTCCTTGCCCATCGTGGGCGCGAGCTTGGTGACGTAGGCCAGCGCGTGCGCGGACTCGAGTGCCGGGATGATTCCTTCGACCTTGGTCAGCAGCTGGAACGCCTCCAGCGCCTCCTTGTCGGTCGCCGGCACGTACTTCACTCGGCCCGTATCGCGCAGCCACGAATGCTCCGGCCCAACGCCGGGATAGTCGAGGCCGGCCGAGATCGAGTGGCCTTCGAGGATCTGCCCGTCATCATCCTGCAGCAGGTACGTGCGGTTGCCGTGCAGCACGCCCGGCCGGCCGCCATTCATGGAGGCGGCATGTCCATTCTCGACGTCGAGGCCATGGCCGCCGGCCTCGACGCCGTAGATCGCGATATCCGGGTCATCGAGAAACGGATGGAAGATGCCGATCGCGTTGGAGCCGCCGCCTATGCAGGCGACGATCGCGTCGGGCAGGCGTCCCTCCATTTCCATCATCTGCTCGCGCGTCTCGTTGCCGATCACCGACTGGAAGTCGCGCACCATCTCCGGATAGGGATGCGGGCCGGCGGCGGTGCCGATCAGATAGTAAGTGTCGGCGACGTTGGTCACCCAGTCGCGCAACGCCTCGTTCATCGCGTCCTTGAGCGTGCCGTTGCCGGCCGTCACCGGCCGCACCTCGGCACCCAGCATGCGCATGCGGAACACGTTCGGCTTCTGCCGCTCGACGTCGGTGGCGCCCATGTAGACCACGCAGGGAAAGCCGAAGCGCGCCGAGACGGTGGCAGCGGCGACGCCATGCTGGCCCGCGCCGGTTTCGGCGATGATGCGCGTCTTGCCCATGCGCCGCGCCAGGAGGATCTGGCCGAGGCAGTTGTTGATCTTGTGCGAGCCGGTGTGATTCAACTCCTCGCGCTTCAGGTAGACCTTTGCTCCGCCCAGATGCGCTGTCAGCCGCTCGGCGAAATAGAGCGGCGAGGGACGGCCGGCGTAGTGCGCGTTGAGGTTGGTGAGCTCGGCGTGAAACGCCGGATCGTTCTTCGCCGCGCCGTACGCCGTTTCGAGGTCGAGGATGAGCGGCATCAGCGTCTCGGCGACGAAGCGCCCGCCGAAGATGCCGAAGAAGCCGCGCTCGTCCGGCCCGGTACGATAGCTGTTCGGCGTCGGCGGCTTGGACGGGGGCGCGTTCATGAAGCGGCCTTTTGGGGTTGGCGCGCCGCGGCGCGGGCATTGGCGATGAACGCGCGGATGAGGGCAGGGTCCTTGCGGCCGGGCGTCGTCTCTACACCAGAAGAAACATCGACGCCGGTCGCACCGGTGACGTGGATGGCTTCCGCCACGTTGCCGGGCGTCAATCCGCCCGAAAGCAGATACGGCACGCCTGGTGCGAACCCGCGCAGGACGCTCCAGTCGAAGGGCGCGCCGTTGCCGCCTGGGCGCGTCGCGTCCTTCGGCGGCTTGGCATCGATCAGCAACATGTCGGCGACTGCGGCAAAGTCTTCCGCCGCGCCAAGGTCGCTCTCGGTCGCGACGCCAATCGCCTTCATGGTGCGCCGTTTGAAGCGGCGGCGAATATCAGCTACGCGCTCCGCACTCTCGCGCCCATGAAGCTGAAACCAGTCGGGCGCCACGGCATCGACAATCGCGCTGAGCTCCGCATCATCCAAGTCAACCGCGAGTGCCGCGATCTCCGCCCGCCCGCGTGCTCTGTCGGCGAGCCGGGTCGCGACTGCGGTCGAGACGAAGCGCGGGCTCCGCGGGAAAAAGACGAATCCGACCATGTCGGCGCCGGCGGCCAGTGCCGCGTCCAGCGTCTCCTCGGTCGAAAGTCCGCAGATTTTGACGGTCAGGTTCATTTTCAAGCCGGATTTCACATGAATCCGCCGGTCGTGTCCAACCGGCAAAGCGGGGCGTCAGGCGGCGTCGCGGTCACGGGGCGCGCCAATCGCCGGGGTGATGGCCTCCAGGCGTTCCGTAAGGCGCTGGATGTCGGCCCTGAGCCGGTCGGCGGTGGTTCGCTCCATGCGCGCCGCGTGCCGCCATCGGCCCTGCCTTATCCAGGCGGCCACGCCACCGATGACGATGCCCAGCGCCACGGCCGCGAACAGGAAGACGAACAGCGGCGCGCCCAATGACCAGCCCGGCGCTGCCGGCCCGATCGGATCAAGGGAAAATATCACCCACTCGCGGTTGGCCACGGACAGGGCGACCACGACGATGGCAATCGGCAGCAGGACGAAAAGGTAAAGAAAGCGCCGCATGGCGCTGTCATCCATCAGCCGCGCCGCGCTGTCAAACGCTGGAGTAGCGTCTCAGGTGTTGAGACGCTCGCGCATTTCCTTGCCTGTCTTGAAGAAGGGCACGTATTTCTCGGTCACCGAGACCTTGGTTCCCGTGCGCGGGTTGCGGCCCGTGCGCGCCGGCCGGTTTTTCACACTGAACGCGCCGAAGCCGCGCAGCTCTACCCGGTCGCCCCGCGCCAGCGCGTTGGTGATTTCGTTCAGGATCGCGTTGACGATGTGTTCGACGTCACGCTGATAGAGATGCGGATTGCGTTCGGAAATGCGCTGGACAAGTTCCGACTTGATCATCGCGCCGCCCCCGCAGGCTCACTCGTTCCCGCCGGCCTGACCCTGCCAAAGCGACAGGAGACCGTCAAGTTTAAGGCTGGGTGGCAGCAGGCGGTCGACGATCGAAGTTGGAATCAATTGTCCCAATCCGCTCGTCTGCAGCAGCCAGTCGATGGCGGCGTTGGCGAACGGGAAGCCGCGGCCGGAAGTATCGGGACGCCAGTCCTTCACCGGCAGCTTGGTGTCGACGCCCTTGGTTCCGAGCCAGGCGAGCGCCTGGTCCTCCCCGCCGATCTCGTCGATGAGCTTGACGCCGAGCGCCTGGTTGCCGGTGTAGATGCGTCCGTCGGCCAGCGTCAGCGCCTGGTCGCGCGGCAGGTTGCGGCGTTCCGCCACGATATCGACGAACCAGCCGAAGGTGTCGGCGACAACGCCCTGGATCACCGCGCGGGCTTCGTCGCTGGTCGGCTCGAACGGATTTGGCGATGCTTTCAGCGGCGCGCTCTTGATGTCCTCCACCTTGACGCCGAGCCGCGTCAGCAGGTCGCTCACTTCCGGATATTCGAACAGCACGCCGATCGAGCCGGTGAGCGACGTGCGCCGCGCCACGATGTGGTCGGTGGCGATAGCCGCCATGTAAGCCGCAGAGGCGCCGAACGTGCCGATGGTCGCGGTCGTCGGCTTCGCGTCTGCCAGCTTGCGCAGGTTCTCGTAGAGTGCCTCGCCGCCCGTGGTCGAGCCGCCGGTCGAATCGATGGCGACGATCACGCCCTTGACCGCCGGGTCCTTGGCGAGTTTCGCCAGCATCTCGGTCTCGTCGCGGTTATCGGCGATGAAGCCCGAAACGGTGATGCGCGCGATCTGCGGCTCACGCGGCACGAGGCCGCTGCGAGTGCCGGCGGCGAACAGCGCCACGGCAACCACCACGATCACCGCGACGACCGCAATGAACCGCCAGAACGACAATTTGCGGCGGATGCGTCGGCGGTCGACGATCTGTTCGGCAGTCATGGACATGGGAAGGTGGCCTCGTTTTTCCCGTTGCGGCTGGGTTAGCGCCTTCTTGCAGAGACGGCAAGGAAAGCCCTGCTAACTCTGTTTGCGTCGCGCCGGAGAGTCGGCGCGGCAGTCCAAGGAATCGTTAACCCGCTTGTTCGTAGCGTCGCCGGTGCGGCCGAGCGCAGCGGCCGGAGCCTTGAAACGGGACTCTGGAGCCGATGCGATTCATCACGGACATTTTTGGCGATAGCCTTCCCCTTGCGGCGCTTGCGTTCGTCGTCGTCGCCGCATTCGTCGGGTATCTCTTTACAA
>DASZQY010000072.1:0-6930 GCA_035549395.1 Bauldia sp. | reverse complement strand
AGCGCCCCCGACAGCAGCGAGACGATGGAGATCAGGAAGAGATAGGGAAACGAGATGCGCCCGAGGAGGACGGCGAGATCGAACTTCGCCGGATCGGAGGCGAAGCCGGGGGCGAGACCGAAGGTCAGCCAGACCATGCCGAGCTCGGCGACAACGCTTATGACGAGGAGGAGCGCCGAGAGGCCGGCGAGCGATTCCTCGGCGAAGCGCAGCCCTTCCTGCGGGCCCTCGCCCTTGTGGGCCTTGGTGAAGAGCGGCACGAAGGCCGAGGCAAAGGCGCCCTCGGCGAACAGGCGGCGGAAGAGATTGGGCAGGCGCTGGGCGACGAAATAGGCATCGGCGACCGGACCGGTGCCGAGCGCGGCGGCGATGAAGATGTCGCGAATGAAGCCCAGAACGCGGCTCGACGCGGTGGCCGAGCCGACGGTGGCGAAATTGCGAAGCATCGACATGGCGCCGTCTTAGCCCACCGCTCGCGGCGAAAGCGAGGCGGAAATAGCCGCTGGCGGCGCTAGCGATTTCTTAAGGGACGGCAGCGGCGGCCGGCCGCGTGTCGTCGCGGGCGCCGACCATGTAGCCGACCAGCTCCTCGGTCGAGGTGTCCGCGGTCCGCTTCTCCGTGACCTTGCGGCCGCGGTGCATGACCATAAGCCGGTCGGCGACGGCAAAGACATCGGGCAGCGTATGGGTAATCAGGATGACCGGCACGCCCTGATCGCGCAGGCGGCGGATCAGATCGAGCACCTTCTGCTGCTCGGGCACGCCGAGATTATTGGTCGGCTCGTCCATGATCATCAGCCGTGCCTTCCAGTAGACGGCGCGGGCGATGGCGACGGCCTGGCGCATGCCGCCGGACAGCGATTCGATCGGCTGGGTCAGCGTCGGGAAATGGATCTCGAGGGTGTCGAGCGCGGTCTGCGACTCGGCGCGCATGGCGCGTTCGTCCAGCGTCTTGACCAGACCGCCGAGGTAGCGATGCTTCTTTTCCCGACCGAGGAAGATGTTGGCGGCGACATCGAGATTATTGGCGAGAGCGAGGTCCTGGTAGATCGTCTCGATACCGGCACTGCGCGAATCGATCGGCCGGGCGAAGTGGACCTGCTTGCCGGCGAAGAAGATCTCGCCCTCGTCGGGCTGATGCACACCGGCGACGCACTTGATCAGCGTCGACTTGCCGGCGCCGTTGTCGCCCAGCAGCGCGACTACCTCACCCGGGTAGACCTCCCAGCTCACCGATTTCACGGCAGTGAGACCGCCAAAGCGCTTGGTGAGGCGACGGATGGAGAGGACCGGATCGCTCACGTCTCGGCCCCGCTTTCGTTGCGCCCGACAATGAGATCACGCGACTGGTCGATGAGCACGGCGACGATGACCACGACGCCGACAACGATGAACTGCCAGAAGGCGGGCACCGACATCATGACTAGGCCGGTGGTGAGCACGGCGATGATCAGCGATCCGATGACCGTGCCGATGATCGTGCCAGCGCCGCCGAACAGGCTGACGCCGCCGATGATCACCGCGGCGATCGAGGACAACAGCAGCGGATCGCCAATGACGGCCGAGCCGGCGCCATATTGCAGCGTCGACAGGAAGCCGGCGATGCCGGCGGTGGCGGCGGAAAGCGCGTAGATCGCGATGATGCGGCGATCAACCGGGATGCCGGCGCGGCGGGCCGCCTCGAGATTGCCGCCGATGGCATAGGTGTGGCGGCCGAACTGTGTCCGGTGCAGGACGAACATGATGATCGCGACGACGACGATGGTGACGACCACCGGCCACTGCAGGATGCGGTCGAGCTGGCGAAGCTCGTTGGTGGCGAGCGGCGGCGGATGCAGGAAATAGAATCCGGCGTGATCGCCGCCACGCACCGAGTAGAAGACGGATTCGTTGCCGTAGGCGCGGATATCGGGCAGGCCGATGACGGTGGTGTTCTCCGACCAAAGCAAGGCGACGCCGCGCACGATGAAGGAGGAGCCGAGGGTGACGATGAAGGCCGGCACCTTGAGCTTGGCGATGATGACGCCATTGATGAAGCCGACGACGGCGCCCCCCAGGGTGCCGGCGAAGAAGCCAGCGACAACCGCCAGCCATACCGGCCAGCCGGCGTTGAAGGCGCCGCGGATGGCGAGGGCGGAAAGCACCGAGGCCAGGCTCATGACCCAGCCGACGGAAAGATCGATGCCGGCCGAGATGATGACGAAGGTCTGGCCGAGGCCGAGCAGGACGATCGGGACGATCGCCACCAGGATGTTCTGGGAATTGCGCACCGTGACGAAGGTGGCCGAGCCGACGATCGGCACGGCGACCACGAAGAAGAGGACCATGACGGCGAGGAAGAGCCACGCCCACAGGTCACTCAGCGCGAGAAGCAGACGCTTGCCGGGCGGGAGCCTGGCGGCACCGTCCGCCGCCGCGATTTGCATATCCGGGATCGCCACTTCCCCTCACCCAATCCCGCCGAAGACAAAACAAGACCGGGAGGCGCCTCAGCGCCTCCCGGGCAGAACAACCGCGCGCGCCTACTTGTAGATGAAGCGCGAGAAGTTGGGGTCGTTCTCGTTCGACTTGTCGAGGACAGCGAAGCCGGTCTCGACGTGCTTCGGGATGCTGGTCACGCCAGCGGCATCCGCCACCGCGAATTCAACCGCGAGGTAGCCCATGTCGAAGGGCTTCTGGGCGAGCACCTGGGAGACGATCCCCTTGTCGAGGTTCTCCATGTTGGCGGCGCTGGCATCCCAGGTCGCGATCGCGACCTTGCCGGCAAGGCCGGCATTGGTGACGGCGGCGGCGGCACCCTGGGCGCTGAACACGTTGGTGCCGAAGACACCGGCGAGATCGGGATGCTGCTCGATGACGGCGGCCGTCATCTGCGTGGCCTTCGCCTGATCGTCGAGGTCGTAATCCGGCCCAATCACCGTGATGTTCGGGTGGTTCGCCTTCATCTCCTCGGCAAAGCCCTTCTCGCGGGCGCCGACCGACGAGACGTTGGGATTGGTGGAAATGAGATAAACGGTGCCCTTGTCGCCGATGGCTTTGGCGAGCCCGTCGGCAATCACGCGGCCACCTTCCTCGTTGTTCGAGCCGAGGAAGCTCAGCGGGAACTTGACCGGACCGTTGGCGTAATCGCCGTCGCCGAGGAATGTATCGACGGTGATGATCTTGATGCCGGCGTCATTGGCGGCCTGGAACGGCGCCACCATCTGGGTCGTGTCGACCGGCGCCGAGATGATGTAGTTGAGGTCGCCGCGGGCGACGAGCGCGTTCAGCAGCGGCGTCTCCTGCTCCACGCCCCAGCTCTGCGGAATCTGCGTGACGACGTCGACGCCGAGGTCCTTCGCCGCCTGCTCAACACCGCGCTGCATGTTCTGGTAGAACGGATCGACCGTGCCCGGCAGGAACCCGATCTTGATCTTGTCCTGTGCCTGAGCAGTGCCAGCCAGCGCCAGTGCAGCGACGGCTGCGGCCGCAAATAGTGCGGACTTCTTCATGTAGTTCCTCCCTGGTCTTTCTTTATCGGAAGTCAGTCGCAGTCCCTCCCGACTGCCCTGAAAACCAATTGCAGCTTAGTAGACCGACACAACCGTTGCAAACGATTACAAGGCGTTGCGACGGCGACTTCACGCCGGTTCGCGCTTGCGGGCCCGCGCCGCATCCGTCGCCATCGCGCCGTCGAACGCGGCGTGCAGGCGGCGGCGAATGGCCGCCTCACGATTGGCGTTGGTCACCTTATGGCCGACGAGATCGGTGACGTAGAAGACGTCCACCGCACGCTCGCCGAAGGTGACGATGTGAGCCGAGGCGATATTGAGATTGAGGTCGGAAATGGCGCGGGTCAGATCGTAGAGCAGGCCGGGACGATCGAGGCCGGACGCTTCGATGGCGGTGAACTGGTTCGACCAGGAATTGTCGATGTGGATGTTGGTCTCGAGCGTGAAGGCCTTCTGGCGCGAGCGCGGCAGGCCCTTGGCCGCGACGATCTCGGGCAGCCGCACCGTGCCGGCCAGCGCCTGCTCGATGAGGTCGCCGATGCGGCGGCCGCGACGCATCTCGTCGGCCTCGTCCTCGAACTCGCGCGTGACGGCGATCGAATCCAGCGCCTGCCCGTCAGTGGTCGTGAAGACCTGCGCGTCGACGATGTTGGCGCCGGCCACCGTGCAGGCGCCGGCGATGATCGACAGCAGACGGGGATGGTCCGGCGCGATGACGGTGATTTCGGTGACGCCCTCGAAGGCGCGGGTCGCCACGGCGGTCGCGAGCTTCTTGCCGGTGCGCGCGGCATCGCGGAACAGCGCCGCGTGGGTGATCTTGTGAGGCAGATCGACGCGCAGCAGATAGGCCGGATAGTGGCGGGCGAGGTAATCGGCGCGCTCGGCCGCGGCCCAATCGGGGAAGCGCTCGGCGAGCGCCGCGGCAAGCTCGGCTGACGCCTCGGCGACGCGGCGGTCGCGCGAGACCTGGCTGTGGCCGCCGGTAAGCAGGGGCTCGGTCTCGTAGTAAAGGGTGCGCAGCAGCTGCCCCTTCCAGCCATTCCAGACGCCGGGGCCCACCGCCTTGATGTCGGCGACGGTGAGGACGAGCAGCATCTTCAGCCGCTCCATCGATTGCGCCACGGCGGCAAAGTCGAGGATGGTCTTGCGGTCGGCAAGATCGCGCGACTGGGCGGTGATCGACATCACGAGATGATGCTGGACCAGCCAGGCCACGGTTTCGGTCTGCGACGGGGTGAGGCCGAAGCGCGGCCCAAGCCGGCGGGCAACGCGGGCGCCGGCGATCGAATGGTCCTCGGGCCGGCCCTTGGCGATATCGTGCAGGAACAGCGCGACGTAGAGCGCGACGCGGTCCTTGACGCCGGGCATGATTTCGTTGGCCAGCGGGTGGGCGTCGGCGAGCTCGCCGCGCTCGATCTCGGACAGCACGCCGATGGCGCGGATCAGGTGCTCGTCGACCGTGTAGTGATGGTACATGTTGAACTGCATCATCGACACGATCTTGCCGAAGTCGGGCACGAAGCGGCCGAGCACGCCGGCCTCGTTCATGCGCCGCAACACCAGTTCGGGATTGCGGCGCGAGGAGACGATCTCGACGAACAGCCGGTTGGCCTCGGGATCGTCGCGCAGCGACCCATCGATCAGCTTCAGCGAGCGAGCGATCTCCTGCATCGCCTCGGGGTGGAAGGAGAGGTCGTAGCGATCGGCGAGGTGAAAGATGCGGATGAGGTTGACCGGATCCTTCTCGAAGACGCTGGCGTTGGCTGTGTTGATGCGCTCGTTGTCGACGACGAAATCGGTGGAGCCGGTGATCGTGCGGCGGCGGCGGCGCGACAAGGGGAAGAAACGGTTGAGACGCGGCGGCGCCTTGACGTGGCGCTCTTCCAGCGCGGCGCAGAAGATGTTGGTGAGGTCGCCGACATCCTTGGCGATCAGGAAGTAGTGCTTCATGAAGCGTTCGACGTCGCGCATGCCGGGATGTGAGGTGTAGCCGAGACGTCGCGCCATCTCGCGCTGGACGTCGAACGACAACCGCTCCTCGGCGCGGCCGGTCATGAAATGCAGGTGGCAGCGCACGGCCCAGAGAAAATCCTCTGCCTTGCGGAAAAGCGCGAGCTCGGTCTTCGAGAAAACGCCAAGCTTGACCAGCTCCTCGTCGCTGTCGACGCGGTAGTAGTACTTGGCGATCCAGAACAGCGTCTGGAGATCGCGAAGGCCGCCCTTGCCCTCCTTGACGTTGGGCTCGACCAGGTAGCGCGACGTGCCCTGCTGGCGGTGGCGCTGGTCGCGCTCGGCGAGCTTGGCGGCGATGAATTCGCGGCCGGTACCCTTGACCACTTCCTCGCCGAAACGCTGGCTGAGCTCGTCGGCCAACACACGGTCGCCGACCAGATAGCGCGCCTCGAGGATCGCCGTGCGTATCGTCATGTCGGAGCGCGACAGGCGGATGCACTCGCCGATGTTGCGCGTGGAGTGGCCGACCTTCAGCCCAAGGTCCCAGAGGAAGTAGAGGATGAACTCGACGAGCTTCTCGCCCTCGGGAGTCTGTCGCGCCGGCAGAAGAAACAGCAGATCGACGTCCGAACCCGGCGCCAGCGTGCCGCGCCCGTAACCGCCGACGGCAACAATCGCCATGCGCTCGCCGGCATCGGGGAAGACATGACCGGCCAGCGCATGAAGCGCGACGATGATGGCGTCCTGGAGATCGGACAGGCGGCGCGCACAGGCGCTGCCGCGGCCATCGGCCATCAGGCGGCTCTCGGCGGCCGCCCGCCCCTCCGCCCGCACTTTCTTCAGATGCGCGACAATCGCGGCGCGCGTCCTGGCGGGCAGCTCGCTGCCGCCCTTGCCGGCGAGAGCCACCAACCTGCCGCCAAGATCGGCACCGTCGATTTCGAAGGGAAGCGAGGCGGGTTTGTTCATCGCGCCGAACCGGAGCCAAAGGCCAAATCGGCGCGGAACCTAGCGTTTTCGACGGCAGGGTCAAATCGGACGGTCGGCGACGGGGCGATTCTATTCCTTGTCGATGAGGCGGCGCAGCCGGTAGACCGCCTCGAGGGCGTCCTTGGGCGACATCTCGTCGGGATGCAGCGCGGCCAGCATCTCGCGCACGGGATCGGCAGGCGCTGCGGCAGGCATGGCCGAGAAAAGCGGCAGATCGTCGATCAGCGTGTGTACGGGCGCCTTGCGATCACTCTCCTCGAGCTGGCGCAGCACGGCGCGGGCACGCTCGACAACGGCCGGCGGCAGGCCGGCAAGGCGGGCGACCTGAATGCCGTACGAGCGATCGGCAGAGCCCGGCACGATCTCATGCAGGAAGATGACATCGCCCTTCCATTCCTTCACGCGCACGGTGACGTTGGTGAGGCGCGGAAGGCGCGCGGAGAGCGCTGTCAACTCGTGATAGTGCGTGGCGAACAGGGCACGGCTCCGGTTGACC
>DASZQY010000071.1:0-2400 GCA_035549395.1 Bauldia sp. | reverse complement strand
TCCCGTGCTGGTCGGCAACGCCCAGCTCTGCAAGCAGGCGAGCGACCTGCTGCTCGAGGAGCACGGCATCTACATCCAGCCGATCAACTATCCGACGGTGCCGCGCGGCCAGGAGCGCCTGCGCATCACGCCGACGCCTCTCCACGACGCGACCCTGGTCGCGGCGCTGACGCGGGCGCTGTCGGCGGTATGGGACAAGCTCGGCATGCCGCGCTCCGGCACGGCCGACACCGAGAGGCGACCCGCAGCGGCGGGCGGCAACACGCGGCTCGGCGTCTTCCCGCCAGCGGGCGGCTAGCCGCCCTCGATCTTGCGGGTCAGCGCGAGCAGCTTGCCGACCGTATTCCAGTTGCGGGCCGTGGACTGAACGCCGAGCGCGCGTTCCAGCACGACATTGGTGACCTTCGAGGTGCCGGCGCCATCGGCATAGTGGACGTAGAGCTGGCGGCCGGCGAGATGCAGGCGCTCGCGATTGACCTTCACGGCCGCGAGGCGTGCTGCCACCCCTTCCGCCGGATCGTCGGCCATGAAGGCGATGAGGAGATGGCTGGGATCGCTGGTCTCTTCGGCGCGAAAAGGATTGGCGCGCATCGCCGCCTCGATCTCGTCCGCCGTGCGTACGGCGACCATGGGCCGGAATCCATGGCTCTCTTCGATAGCGCCGGCAAGCTTCTTCGCCACCGCCCTGTCAGAGCCTTTCGCGGTGAAGACCACATTGCCGCTCTGGAGCAGGGTGACGACATCGCCAAAGCCGACGCCCTCGCACAGCGCCTTGAGATCGGCCATGCGGATGAGCCCGGTGCCACCGACGTTCACCGCCCGCAGCAGTGCCGCATAGGCGGTCATTGGCGGCGGATCCAATCGGCCAGGCGCTCGGCCGCCGCACGCATCTGACCGGCATCGCGCGCGTAACAGAGGCGCATGAAACCCTGCCCCGCGGCGCCGAAGGCCGTCCCCGGTGCTACGCCGACCAGGGCTTCATCCACGAGACGCAGGGCAAGGCGGCTGGTGTCGGCAATGCCGTCGACGCCGAAGAAAAGATAGAACGCGCCGTCCGGCGGCAGAAAGCGGGCGCACCCAGTGGCCGCGAGCGCCGCGGTGACGATGTCGCGGCCGACCCGGGCGCGATCGACCTGAGCGCGGATGAAATCCTCGCCGTCGTCGAGGGCGGCCACCGCGGCGCGCTGCATGAAAGCGGCGACGCCGGACGTGGAATACTGGATCAGGTTCTCGACGACCGGCGCCAGCGCGGGTGGCCCGGCCAGCCAGCCGATGCGCCAGCCGGTCATCGCCCAGTTCTTGGAGAACGTATTGACGTAGAAGATACGGTCGTCGTCTTCCGCGATGTCGTAGAAGGACGGGGCGCGACCGCCGGCGTAGAAGAAGCGGTGGTAAACCTCGTCGGCGACGATCCAGAGACCGCGCTGGCGTGTGAAATCGAGGATCGCGGCGAGTTCGTCGCGCCTGGCGGTCCAGCCGGTGGGATTGGCCGGCGAATTGATGAAGAGCGCCTTTGTGCGCGGCGTCACGGCATCGAAGAGGCGGTCGAGATCAAGCGTCCAGCCGGCGTTGCCGAAGGTCATCGGCACTTCCACGGTTCTGGCGCCGGCAACGCCGATGGCGCCGGCGAAATTCGGCCATGCCGGCGTCGGCACGATGACCTCGTCACCGGTGCCCGCGGCCATGCGAACGGCGAGCTGGATGGCGTGCATGCCGCCGATGGTGACGTAGAAGCGGCCGGCGTCGAACGGGCGGCCATACGTGCGCGCGTGGTAGCGCGCCAGGGCGGCGCGCAGATCCGGGATGCCGAGCTGCCAGGTGTAGAAGGTCTCGCCGTCGCGCAGCGATTTGGCCGCGGCGTCGGAAATGAAGGCGGGCGTAGGGAGATCCCCCTCGCCCACCCACAGTGGTATCAGGCCTTCGCGGCCGCGGCCGTAATTGAAGACCTCGACGATGCCGCTTTCCGGCGTGTCACGAGCTTCGGTGCGAAGCGTCGCCTGCAACTCACTCGACTGCATACTCAATTCCCGTCTGCGGCGACGCCCGGCCTGGCCAAGTCTATTTGCGAGCCGCCAGAAGGTCGCGAATCTGGGTCAGCAGCTTCTCTTCCTCGGTGGGGGCCGGAGGCACGGCATCGGCCGGCGGCGGCTGGCGGCGCAGCTTGTTGATCATCTTCACGATCATGAACAGCACCCAGGCGACGATCAGGAAGTTGATCAGCAGCGTGATGAAGTTGCCGTAAGCGATGGTGGCGCCGTTCTCCTTCGCCGCGGCGAGCGTCGCGCCGGGCGCGCCCTTCAACTGCCAGTACATCTGCGAGAAATCGATGCCGCCGGTAACGAAGCCTATGATCGGCATGATGATGTCGTTCACGATCGACTGCACCAGGCCGTTGAAGGC
>DASZQY010000070.1:0-3211 GCA_035549395.1 Bauldia sp. | reverse complement strand
AGCGCCCAGAGGTCGGCGACGTCCTCGACCACGACCAGCGTGTGCTGGTCGCGGCGCGGGTCGGAGCAGATGGTGCAGGGATCGACGGTGTCGATGTTGCCGCAGGTCGAGCAGACGATGACGCTCTCGACGGCGACGTTCATGGCCCTGGCCAGCGGCACGAGCAGATCGTCCTTCTTCTTCACCAGCGTCAGCGCCGCGCGCCGCGCCGAACGGGGCCCGAGCCCGGGCAGCTTGGCGAGAAGCTGGATCAGGCGCTCGATTTCGGGGCCGGTGACGGAACGGGGCATGGAGGAGGGGCGATGCTCTCGGATGCGGAGCCTCTAGCTGGCCCGAGTCCGGATGTGAATCAAGTCGGGCCTCTCGCGGGGAAGGGTGAGTCCTAGCGTTTAGCTGGCGAGCGCCGCAGCGCGCGTTTCTCCCGCACGGGCCCATCGACGGATGGAGCGATCGCAAGAACGTTTGCCACCTCGGCCGGATATCGTTCGACCACCCTGAGAAAATTGATAGAGCCCTGATCGGGGACGCGGCGTTTCTGTTCCCAGTCCCGGACGGTTGCCGGAGACAGCTTGTAGGTAGCGGCAAATCCGTTTTGCGTCAGGCCCAGGTGCTTGCGGATTTTGGCCACGTCGATCTCTTCGGGCGCAACGACGCGCGCCGGCTTCATGCGGCCCTCGGCAATCGCAAGGGCTTCCGCTGCACTCCTGATCAAACGCTCTCCGAGCCTGCTCATTTTCTCGTTTCCTTCCGGTAGGCGTCCGCAATCTTCGGCAGCACGGCCGCCAGCGCGTTGCGCTCGGCCTTCGACAGGTTGTCCTTCTCGCCCTTGCCGTACAGGGCCAGCATGAACACCGGCACGTCGTTCCCACCGAAGTAGTGGACGGTGCGGTACCCGCCGGACTTGCCCTTGCCGCGGCCCGGATGGCGCACTTTACGAGCGCCGCCGGTTCCGGCCATGCGGCCGCCACCGAGCGGGTCTGCCGCAATCGCCGCGACGATTTCCATTACCTCGCCCTCAGAGAGCCGCGCCTTGCGGATGTCGCTCTGGAAGGTCGGAGTGAAAACAAGGCCGTGCACGACGAGCCATATATACGGCAATGCCGTACATATGGCAACCGGAAGCGTGGCCTAGAACGGCAGCTTCATGCCGGGCGGGAGCTGGAGCCCACCGGTGAGCTCGCGCATCTTGTCGGCAAGCGCGGCTTCGGCCCTGGTGCGCGCGTCGTTGACCGCCGCGACGATCAGATCTTCCAGGATCTCGGCTTCCTCGGCCTTGAGCAGCGAGGGATCGATGCGGATGCGCTTCATCTCGCTCTTGCCGGTCATCGTGACGGCGACGAGGCCGCCGCCCGACGAGCCCTCGATCTCGAGCGCGCCGACTTCCTGCTGCAGCTGCTCCATGCGCGACTGCAGCTCGCGCGCCTGCTTCATCATTCCCATGAGGTCGCCGATGGCCATCTTGTCCGTACCGTCAGATCTCGGGTTCGAAATTGTCGTCGAGGCTGATGTCCTCGAAACTGTCATCGCCGCCGGCGCCTTCGTCGGCGGGCGGCGCCGCCAGCGGCGGCTCCTCGCCACGCAGCCGGACGTCGACGATCTCTGCGCCGGGGAAACGGGCCTGCACCGCAGCGACCAGCGGATCGGCCTTCGCATCGTCCACCAGTCGCGCCCGCGCCTGCTTGCGCTGCTCGTCGATCGTCATGGCGCCGCCGTCGCGCGCCACGGCGATCACCCAGCGCTGGCCGGTCCACTGCTCAAGCTTGCGGGCAAGCTCGTTCACCAGCCCGGCGGCGGCGTGCTCGGTGAGCGCGACCTCGATCTGCGGCGGCTCGAAGCGGACGGGACGCACGGTCGTTTCCAGCGCGTTCTTCAACTTGAGCTCGCGCTCGGCGCCGGCCAGGGCGACAAGATCGGCGAAGGTCTCCAGTCGCGGCGCTTCCATCACGGCAGCCTTGGGGGCGGCCTGCGGGGCGGACTGAACCTGCGGGGCAGGGCGTCCGGCACCGCCACCGGCCGCCATCGCCATGCGCGGCGGCGCCGATGGGACGGAGCGCGGCGGCGCGCCGGCGCCGGGGCGTGGCGGCGCAGCGCCATTGCCTTCGGCCAGCGACTTCAGCGCCTCGTCCGGCGTCGGCAGGTCGGCGGCGTGGGCGATGCGCACGATCACCATATCGGTGGCGGCGAGCGGCCGCGACGCTTCCCTGGCTTCCTCGATGCCCTTGAGCAGCATCTGCCACGTGCGGGCGAGGACGCGCAGCGACACTTTCTCCGCGAAAGCCTTGCCGCGGGTCTTCTCTTCCTCGGTCAGCGCCGCATCGTCTTCCGCGTTGGGGGCGAGCTTGAGGCGGGTGACCAGATGGGTGAAGGCGGCGAGCTCCTCCAGCACGACCACCGGATCGGCGCCGACGTCGTAGAGCGCCTTGAGGCGGGCAAGCGCGGGCGCGACCTCGCCCTTCATGGTTTCCTCGAACAGGTCGATCACCATGGCGCGATCGGCGAGGCCCAGCATCTGGCGCACGTCCTCGGCCGTGACTTTCGCGGCGCCGTGGGCGATCGCCTGGTCAAGCAGCGAGAGGGAATCGCGCGCCGAGCCTTCCGCGGCGCGTGCGATCATGGTCAACGCCGCGTCCTCGACGTCGATCGTTTCCTTGCCGGCGATGTCCTTCATCAAACCGATGAGGCGCGAAGCCTCGATGCGGCGAAGATCGAACCGCTGGCAGCGCGACAGCACCGTCACCGGCACCTTGCGCACCTCAGTGGTGGCGAAGATGAACTTCACGTGCTCCGGCGGCTCTTCCAGCGTCTTCAGCAGGCCGTTGAAGGCGGCCTTGGAGAGCATGTGCACTTCGTCGATGATGTAGACCTTGTAGCGGGCGATCGCCGGCTTGTAGCGCACCGCCTCGATGATCTCGCGGATGTCGTCGATGCCGGTGTGCGAGGCGGCGTCCATCTCGATGACGTCGACGTGGCGGCCTTCCATGATCGCCGCGTCGTGCTCGCCCATCTCGGTCATGTCGATGGTCGGCTGGTCGACCTTGCCGGGGACCGAATAGTTGAGGGCGCGGGCGAGGATGCGGGCGGTGGTGGTCTTGCCGACGCCGCGCACGCCGGTCAGCATGTAGGCCTGCGCGATGCGCCCCTGGCGGAAGGCGTTGGTGAGGGTGCGCACCATCGGCTCCTGGCCGATGAGGTCGGCGAACGACTGCGGGCG
>DASZQY010000069.1:0-4553 GCA_035549395.1 Bauldia sp. | reverse complement strand
TTTTGGGCACACGACTACGCCCCGCTAGGCCTGCCGCTGGTTGACGAAGCGAGCGTGGCCGACGCGGTGCCGGCGCTGCTCGATGGTCTTGCGCCTTCCGGCAGCGGTCTCAGCCTGATCGCGGCGGATCTTCCCATCGAGAGCCCGGTGGCACGAGCGCTGGTCGCCGCGGCGATGGCGCAGGGCCGTCCCGTCGATGTTCTGGATGGTCACGTGCGGGCATCGCTCGAGCGCGATGCTGAACCGCGGAGCGAGATTGCCAGCCGGCGGCGCAAGGAGTTTGCGCGCCAGATGCGGCGGCTCATGGAAGTCGGCGAGGTCAAGTTCGTCCCGGCCATCGAGCCGGTCGAAGTGCGCGCCCGCTTCGAGATGTTTCTTGCGCTTGAGGCGGCGGGGTGGAAAGGCAAACGCCACAGCGCGCTGCTCTCCGCGCCGGCAACGACCGAGTTTGCCCGCGAGGCAATCGCCAACCGTGCCGAGGCCGGCGCGGCGCGCATCGATTCGATCGATCTTGGCGGCAAGCCGATCGCGATGGTGGTTACTTTCGCGGCCGGCGCGACGGCCTACACGTGGAAGATCGCCTACGACGAGACGTATGCACGCTTCTCACCCGGCGTGCAGCTGATGCTCGAGCTACCCAAGCACCTGTTCTCCGACCGGACGCTGATGCGGATCGATTCATGCGCCGCCGCGCACCACCCGATGATCGATCATCTGTGGAGCGGCCGGCTCGCCGTCGGTACCGTTGTCATCGGGCCGCCTGGTGGCAGCGCGCTGCACCGCATAGGGTTGGCGGCCGCGCGTGCGGAGCTTGCGGCCAGGGCCAAGCTGCGCAGCTTCGTTCGCTAGTTCGAGCCGACGCCGCCGCTGATCGTGGTCGTGACGCCGCCGGTCGTCGTCACGAGGCCGCCGCTGTTTATCACGGTGCCACCCGGTGCCATCATCACCATTCCCGGTGGCGGCTTCGGCCGCCAGGTGCCGAGATCCAGCGTCCAGTAATACTTGTATTTGCTGGCGGGGTTGATCGAGAGGGCAATGCCGATCTTGGTCGCCGCCGGGTCGAGCAGGTTGGCGTTGTGGCCGGGGGAGGCGCGCCAGGCGTCGAGCACTGCCGCAAGACTCGGTTGGCCGGCAGCGACATTTTCGCCGGCGTCAGCGGCGGCGAAACCGCCCGCGACCAGCCGCTGCTCGAAACTGCCCTCGCCGGGCAGCACATGGGTCATCGTGTCGGCGGTGGCCATGCGATCGGAGTGGACCTTGGCGATCTGCATCAGGGTCGGGTCGACGGTAACCGGCCCCAGGCCCTTGGTGCGGCGGTAATCCGAGATCAGCGCCGCGGCCTCGCTGGCGTCGACGGTCCCGGTCTTGACCGAAACATCGCTTTTGAAAATTGGGCTGTTGTCCGTGCCGCCGCTGATTGTCGAACACCCCGCCACCAGCGGTAGCGCGAGAAAGAAGGCGAGGGCGGCAATTCTGGCTGCGGTCAAAGGCGGCATCTCGGGGCGGCATCTTCCAGAAGGTGGGCGGGCCAAGTGCCCGTGGATTGCGACGGAATTGCGGGCAGCGCAAGCCTCCGTACCGCTTGGCGCGCGGCCGGCGATCCGTTAGGTGTCCGCCGATGTTCATGTCGCCTGTCTTCGGCAAGGTCATCTGGGCGCTCGGCGTCGTCGTCTGGTACGCGATCCGTTTCCCGGCGCAGCGGCGGGCGCGCAAGCTTGGTGTTGCGCGCTCGGTCGGCGGCCTCGGCGATCGCACCGCGCTCGTCATTGCGGCGATCGGCCAGTTCCTCGTTCCCGGCATTTACACCTTCACCGGATGGCCCGCGGCGGCGGACTATCCACTGCACGTTGTGCAGGCCGCTATCGGTCTAGTGGTATTGGCGGCGGCGCTGACGTTGTTTCGCGTGACCCACAAGCAGCTTGGCCGCAACTGGTCGGTGACACTGGAAACGCGCTCCGACCACGGCCTCGTCACTACCGGGCTCTATGCCTGGGTCCGCCACCCCATGTATTCGTCGTTCCTGCTGTTTGCGGTGGCGCAAGCCCTGTTGCTGCCCAACTGGATCGCCGGGCTTGCCGGCCTGGTCGGGTTCGGCGTCCTGTTCTTCTACCGGGTGAACCGGGAGGAGGCGATGATGGCCGAGGCCTTCGCCGATGCTTACCGAACCTATGCCCAACGTACGGCCAGACTCATTCCTTGGCTTTATTAGAGTTGCATTTCGGCCACACTGTAAACCCTGCGACGATTTTGGTCGCCCGCGGATCGTCGCCGCGGATTGACCAAATGATCCAGAATCTGCCTCTATCCCGGCGCGGCAGAACTCGGGAGACGTTGGAATCCATGCTCTGGAAGCGTATTGCTGGCGCCGCGTTGCTCGCCGCCCTGGCTTTCGTTCACCCGCTCGCTGCTGACGCCGCCGTTTCCAAGACGCCCAAGGGTAGCATTTACCTGTTCCGGGGGCTGGCCAACATCTTCTCGCTCGGCCTCGACACGCTGCATGACGAGCTGGCCAAACGCGGGGTCCAGTCCACGGTGCTGAACTACAACGGCTGGATGATGGTGGCGCAGGACATCGAGGACCGCTACCGCTCCGACAAGAACGCTCTCCCGGTCATCGTCATGGGTCATTCCTTCGGCGCCGATGTCACGCTGGAGCTTGCGGCCGAGCTCAAGAAGCATGGCATCCCGGTGGCGCTTATCGTCGAATTCGACGCCGTGACGGAGAAGGTCGTGCCCAGCAACGTGAGGCACGTTATCAACTTTTACGAGCCGGAGGGCATCGGTCTCAAGCTGGTGGGCGAGCCGGGCTTCCGCGGGAAGATCGACATCGTCGACCTTTCCAGGTCTGATCCCGACATCAATCACCTCAACATCGAGAAGACCGAGAAACTTCACGCACGCGCCATCTCGGCAGTTCTGGCGGCACTTGGTCGCTAGGAGGTTCCCGGTTCTCCCCACTTTTTCCGCCGGCGGAGGTTGGCGAAGGCGCCTTTATTTCGGCTAGTATGACATCGCCCTTCATGACGGGCGGGGAGAATGGCGTGATGCGGCGTGCGTGGGGGGCGACGGTTCTGGGATTCGTCGCGCTGGCCCTCAGCGCCTGCGCAGACCCACGTCTCACTGTTCCGCTGAACTCGGTGTCCGTCGCCCAGCCGGAGATCGCCGGATCGGTCTATCTCATCCGCGGCGGCTTCAACATCTTCTCGACCGGCATGGACGAGCTTGCCGAGAAGCTGCGCCGCGTGCACGTCGACGCGAAGGTCGTCGGTCATGCCACATGGCGCCAGACGGCGCAGGAAATCCGTCGCGAATATGCCGCGACCCACGCGCCGATCGTCCTCATAGGCCACTCGTGGGGCGCGCTCGCCGCGGCCTTGATCGCGGCTGACCTCAACCAGGATGCCATCCCGGTCGCATTGCTCGAATTCTACGATTCCACCGATCCGATCACCGTCACGCTAAACGTCAGGCACGTCATCAACTACATGTCGCTCACCGGCATGAACGACGGGGCGAAAGTCCGGCCCGCCACCGGTTTCACCGGGATCATCGACAACGTCAACGAGCCCCAGTACGGCCACTTGAACATCGACAACGCGGATGCCATGCATCAGCTCAGCATCGCTGACGTGCTGGCCGCCCTGAAGGCTGGGAAGCAGAAGGCCCATCCCTAGAAGACGTGTCCGGGGGCGGGCGATTCGCCTTTGCCGGGAAAGCACGCCAAAATCGCCGCCACCTGCATCGCAAGGTGGCTGGCCGGGCTTTGAAGCATCTTCGACATGACGATCCGGCCGGACGCGGCCATACGGGAGGCTGCCGTTGATCCTGGTTCTCGGCGGTCATGGTCAGCTCGGCACGGAGCTCATGATGCGGGCGCGCGCCGGCGACATCCCGCTGACAGCCGTCGGCCATGACGAGGTCGACGTCGGCGATCCCAGGACGATCGCGCGGGCCGTGGCGCGCTATCGTCCGACGGTGATCGTCAATGCCGCCGCCTTCAACAACGTCGACCGCGCCGAGGCCCAGCCGGCGGCTGCGCAGCGCGTCAACGCGCTTGGACCGTCGGTGGTTGCGGCGTCGGCCAAACGAGCCGGCCTGCCGGTGATCCACATCTCCACCGACTATGTGTTCGATGGCGAGAAGGCGGGGTCCTATCGCGAGGACGACCCGGTCGGACCGATCAACGTCTATGGCCGCACGAAGGAGAAGGGCGAGGAGGGAGTGCGCAACGGGCATGCGCGCCACCTCATCCTGCGGACGAGCTGGCTGTACGGAGTTCACGGTGCGAATTTCGTGAAGACGGTCGTGCGGCTGGCGAAGGAAAAAGAGACGCTAGGATTCCCGGCGGCCCAGCGCGCCTCGCCGACGTCGACCGCCGATATGGCGCGCGCCATCCTGCTCGCAGCGGCAGCGCTCGGAACGGATTTCACCGGCTGGGGCACCTATCATGTCGCAGGGCCGGGCTCGGCCTCGCGCCATGAGATGGCGGTGGCGATCGTCGAGGCCCAGGCGCGCTTCACGCGCAAGCGGCCGGCGGTGGAGATCATTGCGCC
>DASZQY010000068.1:0-13606 GCA_035549395.1 Bauldia sp. | reverse complement strand
GGCCAAAACGATAGTTGCTAACGACAACTACGCTCCGGTAGCCCTCGCCGCGTAATGCGGTTCGGGTAACCGAAATCAAGCCCTGAGGGTTTGCACCTTCAGGCGGGGTTCGGAGGCACCTGGCAACAGAAGCCTCCACTTCTTTTTCTGGGGCACCGCGTGCCCCTTCGGGGCCGGCAAGAACGACAAGGCGGCGGGAACAATGGCCGAGGATTTGATCCGCTACGACATCCTTGCCCAGGATGCGTTGCGGGGTGTGGTGCGCAAGGTCCTTTCCGAGGTCGCCCGCACCGGTCTGCCCGGGGAGCATCATTTCTTCATCTCCTTCGCGACCACGGCGCCGGGCGTTCGGCTTTCGACCCGGCTGCTCTCCCAGTATCCCGAGGAGATGACCATCGTCCTCCAGCACCAGTACTGGGACCTGGTTGTCACCGAACACGCGCTCGAAGTCGGCCTGTCATTCAACGGCGTCCCCGAACGCCTGCTGATCCCGTTCAGCGCGATCAAGGGATTTGCCGATCCCTCGGTCGGCTTCCAGCTGCAGTTCGCGGTCGTGGCGGCGCCAGCGGCAGCGACTGAGGAAGTACCCGCGGAGACAAAGCCCCTCGCCGCGCCGGCGCCGGTCGTTGCCCTCGAAAAGAAGGCCGAAGCCACGCCGAAAAGCGTAGAGAAGGCCGAGAAGAAAGAGCAGGAAGAGGCTGAAGCGCACCCCGCCGCGCAGGTCGTCAGCCTCGACGCATTCCGGAAGAAATAACCCACATGGCAGTTCAGAAGTCCCGCATCGAGACCGACACCTTCGGTCCCATCGCCGTTCCCGCCGACCGTTACTGGGGCGCGCAATCCGAGCGCTCGCTCGAGAATTTCCCGATCGGCTGGGAGAAGCAGCCGGCGCCGATCGTTCGCGCGCTGGGCGTGATCAAGCAGGCGGCCGCCGAGGTCAACATGGACCTCGGCCGCCTCGATCGCCGTGTCGGCCATGCGGTCGTTGAAGCGGCGATCGAGGTTGCCGAGGGTAAGCTCGATTCACACTTCCCACTCGCCGTCTGGCAGACGGGATCCGGCACCCAGTCCAACATGAATGCCAACGAAGTCATCGCCAACCGCGCGATCGAGATTCTTGGCGGCGCTCTTGGCTCGAAGACGCCGGTTCACCCGAACGATCACGTCAACATGAGCCAGTCTTCGAACGACACCTATCCGACGGCCATGCACATCGCGGCCGCCGAGGAGATTCACCATCGCCTGCTTCCCGCGCTTCACAAGCTGCGCAACGCGCTGAACGACAAGGCGATGGAGTGGGCAGGCATCATCAAGATCGGGCGCACGCACACCCAGGACGCCACGCCCCTCACCCTCGGTCAGGAATTTTCCGGCTACACCGCGCAAGTCGAGAACGGCATCGCCCGCATCGAGCAGACGCTGCCGCGCCTGATGCAGCTGGCCCAGGGCGGCACCGCTGTCGGCACCGGCCTGAACGCTCCCGTCGGCTTTGCCGAGCGCATTGCCGATCGCATCGCGGCGATCACCCGCCTGCCCTTCACCTCGGCGCCAAACAAGTTCGAGGCGCTGGCCGCCCACGACGCCATGGTGTTCTCGCACGGCGCGATCAACACGGTCGCGGTCAGCCTGTTCAAGATCGCCAACGACATTCGCCTGCTGGGGTCCGGCCCCCGTTCCGGCCTCGGCGAGCTCTCGCTGCCGGAGAACGAGCCGGGCTCGTCGATCATGCCCGGCAAGGTCAACCCGACGCAGTGCGAGGCGATGACCCAGGTGTGCGTGCAGGTGTTCGGCAACCACGCCGCGGTGACTTTTGCCGGCAGTCAGGGCCACTTCGAGCTCAACGTGTACAACCCGGTCATGGCGTACAATTTCCTGCAGTCTGTGCGCCTGCTCGCCGACGCCGCGGTCAGCTTCACCGACCGCTGCGTCGTCGGCATCAAGGCAAACGTAAAGCACATCCAGGAGCTGATGGAGCGGTCGCTGATGCTGGTGACGGCACTCGCGCCGACGATCGGCTACGACAAGGCGGCCGAAATCGCGAAGACCGCGCACAAGAACGGCACGACGCTGAAGCAGGAGGCTGTGCGCCTCGGCTACGTCACCGCCGAGGAATTCGATCGGCTGGTGCGCCCAGAGGATATGCTCGGGCCGAAGTAGCCATGGCCGAGATCATCAACCTCCGCCGCGCGCGCAAGGCCCATCGGCGCACGGAAGCAGCCGGCAAGGCAGAGGCAAACCGCGCGAAGTTCGGGCGCACACGCGCGGAAAAAGAGGCCGAGACGAAGCGTGCCGAGCAGATGCGGCGCGCTCTCGATGCGCACCGGCGTGACGACGCCGACGAGCGATGAGCAAGCGGTCGCTGACGATCGCCGGCCACCGCACCAGCATCTCCCTCGAGGATCCGTTCTGGAACGCACTCGCTGAAATGGCGGCTGCGCGCCAGATCAGCGTTGCCGCCTTGGTGGCCGAAGTCGACCGCGACCGCTCGCCAGCAACCAACCTGTCCGCCGCCATCCGGGTTGCCGTGTTGAGCTGGTATCGCCGGGCGCCGCGCCAGACTACTGCGCCGGCACAAGACTGAGCGGCGCGTTCGCGGCGGGCTTCGGCCGTGGCCGCGGTGCCGGTGGAGGCGGCGCCGGTGTCGGAACTGCTGCATCCGGCACCCGCGCGGCCGCGGCCGCCGCATCGGCGGCAAGTTGCGTCGCGGTGGCCACGGCTGCATCGGCCTTGGCTTTGGCGTCGGCCGCGGCGGCCGCGGCAGCCTTTGCAGCCTGATCGGCGGCCGCGCGGGCCGCTTGCGTTACCTGCGTCGCCGCGACTGCGGCATCGTGGGCGCTGGCCACGCCTGCGAGCGCGTCGGCTGCCGCGAGCGCCGCAGCGGCATCGGAGTCGGCGATCTGCCTGGCCGAAGCCGCAGCCGCGGCAGCGGTGTTGGCGCCATCGGTGGCCTTCTGCACGGCCGCAGTGAGCGCCGCGATATCGGGCGCCGGTGCAGGCGGCGCGGCGGCGGCCTGACCGCGGAGCGCCTTGTCCAAGGCCGCCTGAGCTGTCTTCGCACCGGCATTTGCCTTGTCGAGGTCGGCTTGCGCCCGGCTCAACGCCTGCTGATCGCGCGCCATCTCGGCGTTGGCCGATGAAAGGGCCTGCTGTGCGGTCTCAAGCGCAGTCTGCTTGTCTGCCAGCGCTGCCGCGGCAATATTCTTGGCGAGCGCGGCCTGTGTCGCCGCGGCCGCTGCAGTCTGGCTCTGTGCGGCAGCGGCATCGGCCGCGGCCTTTGCCATGCTGGCATGGTCCGCGGCAGTAGAGGCGGCTGCTTCAGCACTGGCGCGATCGCGCGACGCGCTGTCGAGTTGCGACTGAGCGAGCGCGACGCTTGCGCGCTTGCCCTGAATGTCGGGTCCGGTTCCGGATGGGTCCGATGCCTGCGCGGTTGCCAAGGCACCGTTGGCGGAAAGAAGCGCGCTGCTGGCGCCGCTGTAATCTGCCTCCGCCGACGTGCGGGCGCCTTCGGCGATCGCCTGCTCCGTCACCGCCTGCGAAGCGACCATCGCCAGCCGCGCCCGCTCGGCATCGGCCTGCATGGCGTCGTTCGATGCGCGATCGGCCGAACTCGCGGCCTGGTCGGCCGCCGAGCGTAGCGGCGCGATCGTTGTCTGGGCGGCATCGAGGCTTCCCTGCGCCGCGGTTCGCGCGGCCGTGGCGCGCGCGAGATCCGCCGCCGCGCTCGTCGCAGCAGCCTGCGCGCGAGACGCATCTCCGCTCGCGGCGTCCAGCGCGGTCCGGGCGTCTGCCACCGCCCTGTCAGCAGCGGCTGCCTTTGCCGCTGTTGCCGCCTGGGCCTTGTTTGCCGCGTCCAGGGCCGCTTGCGCATCGGCGAGCTGCTTGGCCGCCGTGTCGGCCTGCTGCAGCATGGCGTCGGCGGCAGCCCGAGACTGCTTTGCCGTCGCGGCGGTCGCAACGGCCGTTGCCTTCGCCTGATCGAGCTGCTGCGCCGTCTTCCGCGCCTGCGCCGCTGCTTGTTCGTCTGCAGCGACAGCTTGCGACAATGTCGCCGCAGCGGCTTCTGCCGCGCCGGCTTTCGCGGCAGCGTCGCCGGTAAGTGCGTCCGCAGTGCTCTTGGCCGCCTTCGCGGCATCGGCCGCAAGGGCGGCGCCGCGTTTCAACGACGCCAGCTGCGCGGCATCGGTCGCGATTTCCCGCGCAACATGAGCGGCGGCGATATTGGCAATCGCGTCGGCCGCAGCCTGTTCACGCCGGCGCGCCGCCTCAGCCGCCGCCTGCCGAGCGCGCTCCGCCGCCGCTTCGTCGTCCCTGATCTTCACGATCAGTTGCACGAAACGCTGGTGTTCGGCCCGGTCGGCCTCTTCGGTGGCGATCACATCCAGCATGCGCGCCGCCTGCCGCGCATTGAGGTACGCGTTGAGGGGCACGACATCGATGGTCCGTGCCGGCGCCGATAGCGGTCCGCGAAACACCAGTCCCACGTCGGCATCGCCGGCGTCGGCCGGAGCGTCAGCAACCGGGAAGGCCAATGTCCAGTCGCTGTCGATGGTCATGGCATTGAGATCGACCGTGACGCTGCCGGTCGCGGCCATCGCAGGCCCACGCGCGCTGAGACCGGTCATGCGCAGCGTTCCTCCGGCGATCGCGAAAGCGCCGCCCGCCTCACCGAATCCGAATTGGTCGCCATCGATCTGCGCTTCGACATCAGCCCGTAACTGATCCTGGCTGATCGGGTCGCCGAGATCGGAGACCCGGATGATCGCGCCCACCGTATTCGGGTTGAGATAACGCGCCACGCCGTTGTGAATGGCGATAACGCCGCCGCCGGTCATGCTCGACGCCAGCGCCGAAGCGGAGCGGCCGGTGGTCTCGAAGTTAGCCGACAAATCCACCGTGCCCGTCGCTACCACGCGCCCATCCCGTTGCCATGCCAGCGAATCGACGCTCGCACCGGCGAGACTGAACTGGCCGGAGACATGCGCATTGCCGTCGACGTTCTGAATCGACACGCCGCCGCTCGCCGTGCCGCCGGCGAGCCGGCCGCCTTTCATGTCCACGTCCATGCGTTGCGGCGCGAGGGCAATCGACAGCGCACCGCCTGTGATATCGAGCCCCCCGACGATGAGATGATCCGGCGCGACCTCGAGCCGCCCACTGAGCGAACCGTAAGTCGGGGCCGTGTACCCCGTCTTCGGCCACGGCGATTTGGCATCGCCGGTCGGTAGCGTTCCCGATCCCAGGCTGAGCGACGTCAGCCAGTCGACGTCGACCTGATCGGTGGCCAGGTCGCCATCCATGCGCCAGCTTGCATCAGCGGCTCTCGCCACCGTGACCTTGCCCGAGACCGCATGGCCGGCGATGGCACCGTCGCGCCAGTCGAAGGTCGCCGACGCTCCGCTGGTGCTGACGTTCCCCGATGCCGTCATGGATGCACCGGCGGTTTGCGGGATGGCCAACCCAGCCGCCGCAACGAATGGTCCGACGTCGGCGGACTTGACGGTGAAGGTCCCCGACAACGCGGGCGCCAAGTCGCCGCCGATCTTGAGGGCACCTTTACCCGAAAGCGCCAGTCCGGGGAGCTCGGCGTCAAACGTGGCATCGAGCCCCGCGCTCGCGTTGCCCTTGCCGCTGAGCACGAGATGCGTCCCGGGATCGTTTGCGACGTCGGCGGCCGCGAGGCCGAACTGCTTCGCCAGGCCCTGCGTGTCCGGCGAATCCAGCGTGACTGCTACGTTGGATATTGCCGAGCGCCAGTCGGCGATCTTCTGTGCGTCAGTACTCAACGTCGCATCGACGGTGGTCTCACCGGCCACGCCTTTCACGCCAACGGTGAATCCCGACCGGGCTTGATCTGCCGGGCCGCTGACCCGCACGTCCAAAACGGCGGGCGCGAGAGCGGGGCCAGTGCGGGCCAACCACTCCGACAGGCCGCTTGCCGGGAGCAGCTTGCCGGCGAGCCCGGACAATCCATCGAGAGACATTGCTTCGACATGTGCATCGAGATGGCCGCGTGGGCTGCTCGTCAGGCTCTCGATGCGGCCGCTGGTTACCTTGAGACTGGTGCCGCCGAGGTCGGCCACGGCGAGCTGAACGATATTGAGGACGTCATCGGCGTAGTTCGCGTTCACGGCAACGCCTTTCAGCGACACGCCGGCGTAAGTGAACTCGTCCGCGGCCAGAATGATCGAGTAGCTGTCGGCGAGGGCTGATGCGTTGGCGACATCGCGGCCCGCAACGAGCGACACGAGCGCACGCAGTTGATCGACATCGATCCGATTCGCCTTGAGGTCGGTGCCGAGGTGGCGGCTGTGGTCACGAGCCGATTCATTCCAGTCGAAGCGCCCGGTGATCTTGGCATCACCCACAGTCGCGTTGATGTTCTGCAGCGAGATGAGCCCGGGGCTTATCTCGGCATCGCCCGCGACGTCGAACGCCGGCAGTTGCGCGCCGCCGCTGGTGGCATCGCTCCCGCGCCACCACGCGGCGAATGCCGCCGGCTGGTTGACGGCAAGGCGCGCGTGACCGGCGAAGCCGGGCTGCTTGCCAGAGGACAGGACGCCATCGGCCTCGACGTGCGCCTGGCCGGGGAGATCGGCGCTGAGCCCCTCCACCTTCCAGCCGGCGGCGCCGGGTTCGACGGAGAAATCCACGCCCTGAACGACGGAGCCGCCGACGATGATGGCGGGGATGTTGATGGCGATGCGCCCCGGAATGGGCAGCGACGGCAGCCCGGAGAGCCAGCCCAGGAACTGCTCGGTCGCGGCGCTGACGTTGACCGGGGCGGTCGGCCCGCCGCCGAGCGCGCTGTCGAGGTCGAGCTGGCTTGCCGTGCCGGTAGCATCGAAACGGGCGCTGGTGCCGAAGCCTACGGTGAGGGAGCCGGCGATGCTGGTGGCGCGATCGGCAGGACCTTCGGAGAGGACGGCCTTGTCGATGACCAGCTTCTCGCGCGACAGCGTGAAGCTGCCATCGCTGCTCCAGCCCGAGGACGCCGCGACGGTACCGGCGTCGGCACCGGACGCATTCCCATCGGTTGCGTTCGCCGAAGCATCGTTGGCGCTGGCGAAGGAATAGGTGCCGGCGTAGGTGACCCCCTGGACGGGATCGACCGCGAGCACACCGTCGGTGGTCGCAGCGACCGGCAGCTCCGCCGGGCTGACCTGGGCCTGGAGGCGGATAGTGCCGTTATCCAGCCTGCGGCCGGTGGCGAGGTGAAACGGCACCGCCGAGCCATCTTTCATATAAGTGCCGTCGATGCGCCACGGCCCGGCAAGCGACGTGGCAGAGACGTCGCCGTTGACCTGCTCGAAGGCAAGCGCCACGCCCGTGCCGGCGTCACGGAAGGTGACGCTGCCATCCTTCACCTGCACATCGGCCAGCGAAACCCGGTCGGGATCGAGCTTCTGCGTGTCGGCGAGGCGCTGCATCCAGTCGATGGTGCCATTCGCGCCGGCGGTGACGTGAACCACCGGGTGCTCGAGCGTCATCGAGTCGACGTGCAACTGGCCCTGGAGCAGCGGCACCAGCTCGAGCGTGGCCGAGAAACGCTGGATCGTCATCAGCGGCTCGGCGCCGGGGTCGCCGACCTCGACGTCGGTGAAGGTGACCGACGGCGACGGCAGGATCGAGACGTGCGAGGCGCCGCCGACATGCACGGGATGGCCGAGCACGCGCGACGCCTCGTGCTCGAAGTTGGCCCGGTAACTGTCCCAGTTGATGAAGAACGGCACGATCAGGGCGGCGAACAGCACCACCACGATGGCGCCGCCCACGATCAGGTAAAGCCGGCTCAGGACTGCCTCCGCCTGTCGTCGTCCGCCCTGCCGTCACGCGCGGCCATAGTAGACACGCGGGATCCGCGCCGTGACGTTAGCAAAGGTCGCGCCACGCAAGAAACGGAATGTGCGGCGCCCCGCCCGATGATAGACAGGCGGCCCAACAACAAGAGACGCCACACCCCATGAGCGCCCGTCCCGCAGACGACACGCCGGCAGCCCCGGCCGCCGCGATCCACCACACCATGACACCAGGCGAATGGGGCCTGCTCGTGGCGCTCGCCGTGCTGTGGGCGGGCTCGTATCTCTACGTCGGCGTCGCCGTGAAGGCGGTGCCGCCCTTCTCGCTCGTCGCCTTCCGCGTCGGTCTGGGCGCCCTCCTCCTTTACCTCTGCGTCAAGGCGAGCGGCGGGAAGATGCCGCGCGACGCGGCGGCCTGGCGCGTGTTCTTCGCCATGGGGCTGATGAACAACGTCATCCCGTTCAGCCTGATCGCCTTCGGCCAGGAACAGGTGCCGGTCGGCCTGGCCGCCATCATCAACGCGACGACGCCGCTGTTCACGGTGGTCTTCGCGCACTTCATGACGCGCGACGAGCGGCTGTCGCCGCTGAAGATAACCGGCGTCATCATCGGCTTCCTTGGCGTCGTCGTCCTGATCGGGCCCGACGCGCTGAAGGATGCCGGCGGCTATCTGCTCTACGAGCTGGCGCCGCTTGCCGCGGCCGTCTTCTACGCCGTCTCCGCCATCTACGGGCGGCGCGCCGCGAAGCTCGGCGTGGCACCACTGGCCGCCGCCACCGGCCAGATCACCGCCGCCGCCGTGATCATGGTGCCGCTGGCGCTGATCACCGAGCAGCCGTGGACGCTGCCCATGCCGGGCTGGGATGTGTGGGCCTCGCTGATCGCGCTGGCGGCGCTTTCCACGACCGTGGCCTACATCATCTTCTACCGCGTGCTCGCCACCGCCGGCTCGGTCAACCTGATGCTGGTGACCTTCATGGTGCCGGTCGGCGCCGTGATCCTCGGCGCCGTCGTGCTCGGCGAGCGGCTGGCGCCCAACCACTTCCTCGGCATGCTCGCCATCGGCATCGGGCTGGCGGCGATCGACGGGCGCCTGTTCCGCATGATGCGGAGGCAGGCGGCGTAAGCGCGGAGCTCAGCCCTCCCAGCAAGGAGAGGTTGAAAAGCAGGACAAGCTCCATCGTTCGCGCGACCGGTCGCGGCCCGCGTCATGCTTCGGTTCGGTGTCCCCGGACCTGGAAAGTCCGAGGGGTGGCGGGCGCTCGTTCGAGTGCCAGTCCGGGTAGTCCTAATGCGGCGCTCAACCGAGCGCCCGCCGCGGCGTCTTTTCGACCCGTGCCGGGACTTCGCTCTTTCCCGCCTGCCGGATTTCTCCCGGCGGCCCGGCGGCGTCCTTTGCCGCGGGGTGAAACGAGACCGAGCTTAAGCCGCCCTCGGCGACGGAGGTTCTCTATAACCTCGGCCCTGCGCACTGGCCGTCCCGACGCGCCGGTCCGTCACCGGCAGCGCCAGGCGCCGCTCCACTCCCCGATGGTCCGGACGGTACCGGCCCCGACCCTCGGCCGGGAATGGACGTGTGGGATTATGGGGTGGGTTCAGGTGGCGGGGATAAGTTGGGGGTCTATGCACGCGAAGTCAGTCAATGGCGGTGCCCGTCTGGACAAACAAACACGCCGCCGACATCAGCGAGCGCAACTTCGGTCCGGATGACTCGTATCAGCGGTGGTGTTTAGCGAAGACCGCCTCGACCTTGTCGGTGTCGGCGAACTTGCCCTCAGCCGAATCCCGCAGGCCCCCGTCGATACCGGTCAACTCGTCGGGAGACGTCTTGTAGGCGCCAGCCTTCACCTCGGCGTCGATCTCGCGCGCAAGCTGCGCGAACTCCTCATGAGCGAAATGCGGCCACGCATCGGCGCGGCAGACGGATTTGGTCGGTTCTTTCATGAGTGAAGTCTCGCACGATATCCGGAGCCCGATGCGTTAGGATATCGGAAGCGACGACATAATCTCGGAAATCCGCCAGTAGCCTGCCCGTCAGCTGACGTGCAATGACGGATGCAGTCCAAACTGACCCCCCAATCGCGCACCCCGCTTAAGCGGCATCAACAGCCTGAGCATAAACGGTGCGTTCACCGATAGACCAAGCGACCGACTCGCTATATGTTTACTGTTTGTTCTCATGGGTGAGCAAATGGCATCGGGTGTCACAGCGCATAAGGTCTACGAAGCAGACGCACGAGACCTTTCGTTTATTGAAACCGAAAGCGTGCACTTAGTCTGCACCAGCCCTCCGTACGGTGCCCTAAAAACGTATCCGGACCACGCGGATCAGCTGGGGAATATCGCTTCGTACGACAAGTTCTTAAACGAGCTAGACCGTGTTTGGGAGGAATCACTCCGGATATTGGTCCCAGGGGGCAGAGTGGCGTGCGTTGTGGGAGACATTTGCCTCTCGCGAAAGGCAGCAGGCCGGCATCACGTACTTCCTCTTTCCGCCGATATTCAAGTCCGAGCTCGTCGTATCGGGTTTGATTGCCTCACACCGATTCGGTGGCAAAAGGTCTCCAACATTCGGCTGGAAGCGTCGAAGTCTTCGCGCTTCCTTGGCAAGCCAAACCTTCCGAACGGGATAGTGAAAAACGATTTAGAGCACATAATTTTCCTGCGAAAGCCCGGGGGATATCGGAAGCCCACGCGCGAGCAGGAACGGGCGTCGCATATCGCTACAGAGGACTATGCGAAGTGGTTCGGTCCTGTCTGGACCGATGTTACTGGCCAACTCCGGACCAACCATCCGGCACCTTATCCAGTCGAAATTCCAAGGCGCCTGATACGCATGTTCTCCTTTACCGGTGACACGGTGGTCGACCCGTTCGGGGGAACGGGCACGACTGCGATTGCCGCGATCGAAACCGGGAGGAACAGTGTGAACGTGGAAATTGAGCCAAGCTATGTCGAGGCGCTGGTAGCGCGGCTAAAGAAGAATGTGGTAACGGCTCGAATTGAAGTTCACCGTAAGGCGCCCCCCGCGACCGCTGCAAGCAAGTTTGGATAATTGAGCGATCGGCAATCCATCGACGCAGCAATTGTCAGCGACGTCGCGGCAGCGGGATACCATCCTCGAACGTCGCGGCATAGCGACAACCAGTCGTACCTAATTGTCCGAGACTTGCTTGCTTCTTGTCCCGCGATGCAGCAGCGAGCGACTACCGGCGAGTTAGTCGCCAAATTGAGACATCGCCAGCAGATTGGACACTCCGACTGGGTCATCGACATCGCGCTTGGTACTCCCGCGGCTGAGCCAAAAGCACCGGATGGAGAAGAGGCAATTCGCTGGACGGAGCCGGCACTTATTCAAGTAGCCATAGAGCTAAAGTCGATTTGGACCGAGCATGGCAAGGCGCGGAAAAACCGTCTCCGGGATTTCAACGCCTTTGCAGGCCACGCCCATGAATATAGTCGCAGGACTGTTGCAGCAGCTTTTCTAGTAGTGAACGCGTCCGAATATTTCTTGTCCCCGCTAAATGCGAATCGTGGCGAGGCACTGACTCAGCATGGCCGACCGCGTCGAACGGCGGGGCAGTTGGCGAAGGAAACTATTGATCTGTTTCGATCGATTCATATCCGCGATGACGAGACCGATGCACCTGGGCTAGAAGGCATTGGCGTGGTTGTAATCGAACATGATAACATTGCTGCCTTAGCCAATCAGCCAACGCTTCAATCGGTGGCCCGGCGATATGAAGATCGCGCGCGGGTCACGCGCGTTGCCCCTTCACCGCCGAGTCTTAAGGTGGGCGATCCACTCCATTATTCGACGATGATCCAGCGTATTTGCGCTGCATACACTGCCCGGTTTGGTCGATAGAGACCTTGTCGCGTGGGTGTGTGCCACAGGTGCCAGCTGAAGCTTAATGCCTCCCCTCATCGCCATCCACCAAATCACCCTCGACGGCGTCATCCAGGGCCCGGGCGGGCCGGAGGAAGACGCCAGCGGCGGGTTCGCCGAGGGCGGGTGGGCGATGCGCTGTGCAAGCGAGGCGTCGCGCGCCGTGATCTGGGAGACGGTCGCCGGTGAATTCGACCTGCTGCTCGGCCAGCGGATTCAGGGGCGGTTGGAATAAGCATAGACGTGGATGGCCGGGACAAGCCCGGCCATGACGGAGGCGGGCGTGGTAATGGTGCGGCCCGTCCCTTAGCCCTGGACCCCCGCTTTCGCGGGGGAAGCGGAGATTGGGCGAGCCCGCGTCGGGAAAGTCGCGAGACGGCCACCGAAATCGGGCGGCCTCCGCGCCTTCAAAAACCGCCTTGCGACCCCATCTGTTGCTATAGTGTTCTCCTCCCGGATTCGCCCGGATTTCACCTGGTTCGCTGCTGACTATGGCCGACCCCCACAAGCGTCGCCCTGTATCCCGCGACTTGCCGGCTTCGTCTGACGACGAGGCGGGGGAAGGTGCGCGCGCGGACGGGAAAAACCCCACCCACCGCCGTGCCGGCGGTCCCCCCTCCCCGGCCTCTGGCCGAGGAGGGATGGGAGACTCGTCCGGAGGCCGCCGTGACCCGGCAAGCGGCGTATCCGGCAGGCAAAGCGACGACGACCCCACCCACCGCCGGGCCGACGGTCCCCTCTCCCCGGCCTCCGGCCGAGCAGGGATGGAAGATTCATCCGGAGGCCGTCGTGACCCGGCAAGCGGGGTATCCGGCAGGCAAAGCGACGACAATCCCACCCACCGCCATGCCGGCGGTTCCCCCTCCCTGGCCTCCGGCCGTGGAGGGATGGGTGACTCATTCGGCAACGGAGGCGCCGACGGAAACGGCGGACGCGCGGACGAAGAGGCACCGCTGCTGGATGACAGCCTCGCCGCGCCCGTGCCGAAGCCCGGCGGGATCGCGGCGCGGGCGGCGGGCATGCGGGCGCCGGCCTATCTCGACAAGCTGAACCCCGACCAGCGCGCCGCCGTCGAGGCGACCGAGGGGCCGGTCTTGGTATTGGCCGGCGCGGGCACCGGCAAGACGCGCGTGCTCACCACGCGCGTGGCGCACATCCTCGCCACCGGGCGCGCCAAGCCGTGGGAGATCCTCTGCGTCACCTTCACCAACAAGGCGGCGCGCGAGATGAAGACGCGCGTCGGCGATCTCATCGGCGGCGTGGTCGAGGGCATGCAGTGGCTGGGCACCTTCCACTCGATCGGCGCGAAGATGCTGCGCCGGCACGCCGAGCTGGCGGGGCTCAAGCCGGACTTCACCATCCTCGACACCGACGACCAGATCCGCCTGATGAAGCAGATCCTCCAGGCGGAGAACATCGACGAGAAACGCTGGCCGGCGCGCCAGCTCGCCGGGCTGATCGACCATTGGAAGAACCGCGGGCAGGCGCCAGGAGACGTGCCCGATGCCGAGGGGCGCGGCTTCGCCGACGGCAAGGGCAAGAAGCTCTACGCCGCCTACCAGGAGCGGCTGAGGACGCTGAACGCCGCCGACTTCGGCGATCTCGTGCTCGAGCCTTTGCGGATATTGCGCACGCATCCGGACGTGCTGGCGGATTATCACCGCCGCTTCCGCTACATGCTGGTCGACGAATATCAGGACACCAACGTCGCGCAGTACCTGTGGCTGAGGCTATTGGCGCAGGAGCCGGCGGAGCGGCGCGAAGGTACCCCCCTCGCGGAGCGGACCGCTGACGCGGGCCACTCCGACCTCCCCCACAAGGGGGGAGGAGAAAGAAGAGAGCCGCCTGTTGTGCGGCGGAGCCACGCCAACATCTGCTGCGTCGGCGACGACGACCAGTCGATCTACGGCTGGCGCG
>DASZQY010000067.1:0-23207 GCA_035549395.1 Bauldia sp. | reverse complement strand
CTCGAAAGGAAGAAGCTCGTGACCATCCAGAAGAACTGGCAAGAGCTGATCAAGCCGAACAAGCTCGAAATCGCGCCGGGCAACGATGCCCGCCGCTTCGCCACCGTTGTCGCCGAGCCGCTGGAGCGCGGTTTCGGCATGACTCTCGGCAATGCGCTCCGCCGCGTGCTGCTGTCGTCGCTCCAGGGCGCGGCCGTCAAGGCCGTGCAGATCGACGGCGTGCTGCACGAATTCTCGTCGATTGCCGGCGTGCGCGAGGACGTGACCGATATCGTCCTCAACATCAAGGACATCGCGATCAAGATGCAGGGCGAAGGCCCGAAGCGCATGGTCGTGCGCAAGAGCGGGCCAGGCGTCGTCAAGGCGGGCGACATCCAGACGGTCGCGGACATCGAGGTTCTCAATCCCGACCTCGTGCTCTGCACGCTGGACGAAGGTGCCGAGATACGCATGGAGTTCACGGTCGACACCGGCAAGGGGTACGTCACCGCCGATCGCAACCGCCCCGAAGACGCTCCGATCGGGCTCATCCCGGTCGACAGCCTCTACTCGCCGGTCAAGAAGGTCTCCTACCGCGTCGAGAACACCCGCGAAGGCCAGGTGCTCGACTACGACAAGCTGACCATGACGGTCGAGACCGACGGCTCGATCCGCGCCGAGGACGCGGTGGCCTACGCCGCCCGCATCCTGCAGGACCAGCTCTCGGTGTTCGTCAACTTCGAGGAACCTGCCAAGGTCACCGCCGAAGTCGCCATCCCGGAGCTCGCCTTCAATCCGGCGCTGCTCAAGAAGGTGGACGAGCTCGAGCTGTCGGTGCGCTCGGCCAACTGCCTGAAGAACGACAACATCGTTTACATCGGCGATCTCATCCAGAAGACCGAGGCGGAGATGCTGCGCACCCCGAATTTCGGCCGCAAGTCGCTGAACGAAATCAAGGAAGTGCTGGCGCAGATGGGCCTCCACCTCGGCATGGAAGTGCCGAATTGGCCGCCCGAGAACATCGACGAACTGGCCAAGCGCTACGAAGACCATTATTAGTCCCGCCGGCCTCGCGGCCTGCGACTGAGGGAATAGTGTCATGATGCACGGAAAGAGGGGCCGCCGCTTCAGCCGGTCGGTCAGCCACCGCAAGGCGATGTTCGCCAACCTCGCGGCCTCGCTCATCAAGCATGAGCAGATCGTGACGACTTTGCCGAAGGCGAAGGATCTTCGTCCGATCGTCGAGAAGCTGGTCACGCTTGCCAAGCGCGGCGACCTGCATGCCCGCCGCCTGGCGGTCTCGGAGATCCGCGATCTTGGGTCGGTCAAGAAGCTCTTCGATACGCTTGGTCCGCGCTACAAGGGCCGCCCGGGCGGCTATACCCGCGTGCTCAAGGCGGGTTTCCGCCACGGCGACAGTGCGCCGGTCGCGGTCATCGAATTCGTCGATCGCGACGTTGACGCCAAGGGCTCTGCCGATCGTGCGCGCCACGAGGCCGAGGTCGCCGCACAAGGCGCGCCGGCCGAGGCGACGGCATAGCTCGCCCGCGACGAAATGAATCAGAGGCGGCTCCGGCCGCCTTTTTCTTTTGGGCCTGGCGGAAGCGCGATCGGTCACGCCATCGCCGCAATTGGTGTAGCATTTCTGCGTCGCCCGGCGACACCTGCATCTCTTTTGGCTTCTCTGGGACGTCTCCTGCAATGCGCTTCCGGTTCGCGTTTTCCCTTCTTCTCCTGCTGATCGCATCTCCGTCGCTGGCCGCTGCGCCGGACGCCACTGGCCGTGCCGTGCCGGCAACGCAGGCCGAGGTGCAGATGTCGTTCGCGCCGGTGGTCAAGCGCGTCTCGCCGGCGGTGGTCAACGTCTATGCCTCGCGGACCATCCGGCAGGACTTGTCGCCGATGTACTCCGATCCATTCTTCCGCCAGTTCTTTGGCGGCATTTTCGGGGCCCAGCCCAGCCAGCGCGTGCAGCAGTCGCTGGGGTCCGGGGTGATCATCAGCGCGGATGGGCTGATCGTCACCAACTTCCACGTCATTGCCGAAGCCGATCAGGTGAAGGTCGCGCTTTCGGACAAGCGTGAATTCCCCGCCGACATTGTCCTCAAGGATCAGCGCTCCGATCTCGCCGTACTGAAGATAAAGGGTTCGCCCGGCAACCTGCCGACCATCGAGTTTGCGGATTCCGACCAGGTGCAGGTGGGCGATCTGGTGCTGGCGATCGGCGATCCCTTTGGCGTCGGCCAGACGGTGACCAGCGGCATCGTCTCGGCCTTCGCGCTGGTGCCCGGCAGCCCGTCCGAGGATCAGTACTTCATCCAGACCGATGCCGCGATCAATCCCGGGAACTCGGGTGGCGCGCTGGTCGACATGCAGGGGCGGCTGATCGGCATCAACCGCATGATCGTGTCGCCGTCCGGCGCCTCCAGCGGCATCGGCTTCGCCATTCCGTCCAACCTGGTGCGCACGGTCACCGCTGCCGCGGCGAGCGGCACCGCGCCGCAGCGGCCCTGGTTCGGCGCCGAGCTCCAGAGCCTCACGCCGGAGCTCGCCGCGAGCCTGTCGCTGGACGTGCCAAACGGCGTGCTGGTGGCGTCCGTAACACCGGGCAGCCCGGCAGCAACCGCCAATCTGCAGCCCGACGACCTGATCGTTTCGATCGACGGCAGCGAGGTCGATGACCTGGGCTCGTTCAACTACCACCTTGCCACGAAGCCGCTTGGCGGCACCGCCAAGCTTGGCGTCGTGCGCGCCGGGCAGCGCTTCACGGCGCAGCTTGCCCTGGTCGCGGCGCCCGAGACGCCGCCGCGTGACGAGCGGTCGATCAATGATGACAGTGGCTTCGGCGGGTTGACGGTCCTCAACCTGTCGCCGGCCGTGGCCGACGAGCTGTCGTATGAGGGCACTCCCAAGGGAGTCATCATCTCCGATGTGGCCGACGGCTCAAATGCCGCCGACGTCGGCTTCCAGCGGGGTGACGTCATCGTTAGCCTCAATGGCACCCCGATCGATTCCACGGCCAAGCTGCTCAATGTCCTTGCCGGACACCGCCGCTATTACGACATGACACTCAAGCGCGACGGCGAGACCAAGCAGGCGCGCGTTCCAGGATAGGCAGGCGGGCTCAACCAATGGCGACGCTCTTCGAGGCAGCAGGGCTGGAGAAGGGCGCGCCGCGGCCTTTGGCGGACCGGCTGCGACCGGAGCGGCTCTCCGACGTGGTCGGACAGGATCACCTGCTCAGTCCGGACGGCGTCATCACGCGCATGCTGGCCACTGGCACGCTCGGCTCGCTGATCTTCTGGGGCCCGCCCGGCACGGGCAAGACCACCGTGGCGCGACTGCTGGCGCGGGAGACGGATCTGCACTTCGAGCAGATTTCGGCGGTGTTCTCGGGCGTGGCCGACCTGAAGAAGGTGTTCGAAACGGCGCGCAAGCGCCGCGAGGCGGGGCAGGGCACGTTGCTTTTCGTCGACGAGATTCATCGCTTCAATCGCGCCCAGCTCGACTCGTTTCTGCCGGTAATGGAAGACGGCACCGTCACGCTGGTCGGCGCCACCACCGAGAACCCCTCCTTCGAACTCAACGCGGCGCTGCTGTCGCGCGCTCGCGTGCTGGTCTTCCGGCCGCTGGATGAAGCGGCGCTCGGCAAGTTGCTCGCACGGGCCGAGGAGATCGAAGGCAAGCCGCTGCCGCTCGATGACGACGCGCGGCAGATGCTGATTTCCATGGCGGATGCCGATGGCCGTGCCGCGCTGACGCTGGCCGAGGAAGTGTGGCGCGCGGCGCGCCCTGGCGAAGTTTTCGGGCCGGAGAAGCTGCAGCAGATCGTGCAGCGCCGCGCCCCGCTCTATGACAAGAGCCAGGACGGTCACTACAATCTGATCTCGGCGCTGCACAAATCGGTGCGCGGCTCAGACCCCGACGCCGCGCTTTACTATCTCGCGCGCATGCTGGATGCGGGCGAGCAGCCGCTCTACATCGGCCGTCGCCTCGTGCGCATGGCGATGGAGGACATCGGTCTCGCCGATCCCCAGGCCCTGGTGATCGCGCTGGCCGCCAAGGACGCCTTCGACTATCTCGGCTCGCCCGAAGGCGAACTCGCATTGGCCGAAGCCGCCGTCTATCTCGCCACCGCGCCGAAGTCGATCGGCGTCTATTCGGCCTTCGGCGCAGCCACCGCGGCGGCAAAGGAGCACGGCTCCCTGACGCCGCCCAAGATCATCCTCAACGCGCCGACCGGCCTGATGCGCGCGGAGGGCTATGGCTCGGGCTATCGCTACGATCCCGACGAGCCGGACTCCTTCTCCGGCCAGGACTATTTCCCGGAAGCGCTCGGCCGCCAGAAGTTCTATGACCCGCCGGACCGCGGCTACGAGCGCGAGATCCGCAAGCGGCTCGACTACTGGGCGAAGCTCAGGAAGGAACGGGGCGGGAAGTGATTCTCTTCGCCTATGGCGCCAACATGAATCCCGGCCTCATGGCCGAGCGCTGCCCGGAATTTCGTACCATCGGGGTCGCGCGGCTCGTGGACTATCGCCTCTGCTTTCCGCGGTTCTCGCGCGACCGGGGCTGCGCCACCGCGAGCATCGAGCCAAGCCCGGGCGGCGCAGTGTGGGGCGTGCTCTATGAGATTCCGCCGCACGACATCCCCGTACTCCACTATCACGAGGGCTACGATCCAGCGGCACCTCTCGCGCGCAACGAGCGCATCCTGCGGGACGTGACCGTGCTGCGCCTTGGCGGATCGGAGGCAGTGAAGGCGTCGGCGTATTTCGCAGTGCCCGACGGCACAGCCGCACTGCCATCGCGCGTCTACCTGCAGTCGATCATCGACGGCGCTAATTTTCACGGGTTGCCGCGGGCTGCGATCGCCGCGCTGGAAAGCATGCACACGGGCTGAGCGCGAACAGCGCCGGCAAAGTTTTCCACACGTCATCCACAGGGCTGATTTCGGCGGTGCATCGCGCGCCGCCGAGGCCGATGATGGCCGCGCGGACGAGGGATGCGGCGGACCATGTATTATTTTGCGTACGGCACGAATCTGGACCTGTTGCAGATGCAGCTGCGCTGCCCGGAGGCGCAGTTCGTCGGGACGGCGAAGCTCGAGGGCTATCGGCTCTGCTTCCCACGGCGCTCGTATATCCGTGACTGCGCGATCATCTCGATCGAGCCGGCCGAGGGCGAGGAGGTGTGGGGCGCCCTCTACGAGCTCGACGGCACCGACATCCAGCGGCTGGACGAGCGCGAAGGCTACGACAAGAAGCGCGATCGGGCCCTGAACCCGTACAACCGCGTGACCGTGCGGGTCGAAGCGTCGGACGACCGCGCCGTGGTGGCCGAGACTTACATCGCCGTGCCTGCAGCCAATGCCGGGGCGCCGTCGCCGCAATATGTCGGCTATCTGGTGGCCTCGGCGGCGGAGGTCGGTCTGCCGAAATCGCACCTGGTCAAGCTGGCCCAGCACATGCCGGTTCCGGCCGCGGCCTAGGTTGACCGCGGCTGCCGTGGCTGGCAGAAACCGATCGCAAGGGAAAGGAGTCTCCCGCATAACCGCCGATGGCTGCGCCGTTGGCTGATGACTCCTACCGTGTGAGCGCGGTGGGAGTCTGCCCGGAACCCCGCGCGGGAGCCATGCTATCGCCGGGCGGGAGCGAATGATGCTTCAGGTTCTTCTCGTTTTTGTCGGCGGCGGGATCGGATCGATCGTCCGCCACGGCTTCAACGTCGGCATCGGGCGGCTGTGGCCGAATGATTTTCCGGCGGCCACCCTCATCATCAACGTGCTCGGGTCGTTCACCATGGGCGTCGTTGTGGCGTGGTTCGCTTTCAGGAGCACCGGCGGGCTGTCGCAGCACGCACGGCTTTTCCTGACCACCGGGTTCCTCGGCGGCTTCACGACCTTCTCGACATTCTCGCTGGACGCGGCGACGCTGATCGAGCGTGACGCCTATCTGACCGCGGCCGGTTATGTCGTCGGCTCGGTGGGTCTCGGCCTTCTCGGCCTGTTTGTCGGGCTCTGGCTGGTGCGCGCGACGAGCTAAGTGTATAGGCGGCCCATGGCCGCCATCGAAACAGTAACCGTCGCGCCCGACGAGGCGGGGATGCGTCTCGACCGCTGGTTCAAGACGCACTATCCGGCGCTATCGTTCGGTCACCTCCAGAAGCTGCTCCGCTCGGGTCAGGTGCGCGTCGATGGCGGGCGCGTGAAGACGAATGCGCGTCTGGAATCGGGTCAGATGGTGCGCGTGCCGCCGCTGGCGTCCGCCGAGGAGCGAGCGGAAGCCGCGGGCGAGGGCGCGCGCAAGAACGACGGCAAGCGGCCCCAGGGTGACGCGGCATTCCTTCGTTCCATCCTGCTCTACGAGGATGACGACGTGTTCGTCTTCAACAAGCCGCAGGGCCTCGCCGTCCAGGGCGGTTCCGGACTGACTCGGCACGTCGATGCGATGCTCGAAGCGTTGCGCGACAAGAAGGGACAGAAGCCGCGGCTGGTTCACAGGCTCGACCGCGACACCAGCGGCGTGCTGGTCGTGGCGCGCACACGGCTCGCGGCCCAGAAACTCGCCGAAGCGTTCCGCAGCCGTGCGACCCGCAAGATCTACTGGGCGCTGGTGCGCGGCGTGCCGAAGCCGAAACAGGGCCGCATCTCGACGTGGCTCGGCAAGGAAGAAGGCCCGGAAAGCGAAAAGATGCAGGTCGTGCGTCATGGCACGGAGGATTCCACTCACGCCGTGTCCCTCTATTCCGTAGTGGACACGGCGGGCCAGAAGCTCGCCTGGCTGTCGATGCGCCCGGTCACCGGCCGCACCCATCAGCTTCGCGTCCACGCCGCCCACATCGGCCATCCCATCATCGGTGATCCGAAATACTTCCAGGCGGAGGAAAGCTGGGACTTTCCCGGCGGCATTCAGAACAAGCTCCATCTGCACGCCCGCCGGATCGTCATTCCGCATCCGCGCGGCGGCACGCTGGACGTGACGGCGCCGCTGCCACCCCATATGCAGCAGAGCTGGAACCTGCTCGGCTTCGATGCGTCGCTGGGCGACGCGAGCGACGGTGAGGACGAAGCGTGAGCGACGACGACCGCGACGAAGGACCGGTTCGCACCTCGCAGCGGCTGGCGCGCCCAGAACTGCCCGAGCGCTTCTACAAGAAAGCGACAGCCGGCGCCGGCGAAGGCGGATACGCCCTGCTCCTCGATGGCAAGCCGGTGAAGACGCCGGCGCGGAGGGCGGTGGTGCTCTCCGAGCGTCCGATCGCCGAGGCGTTGGCGGCGGAATGGGATGCGCAGGGACAGCGCATCGACCCGTCGACCATGCCGCTGACGCGCATCGTCAACGCGGCGATCGATCACGTCGCCGGCGCCATGCCGGCGGTGCGAGCCGAAATCGTCAAATATGCCGGCTCCGACTTCATCTGCTATCGCGCCGAGGCGCCGCAGTCGTTGGTAGCGCAGCAGGCCGCGGCCTGGGATCCCCTCGTGGCCTGGGCGCGTTCGGAGCTGGGCGCACCCCTCATCCTGGCGGCCGGCATCGTGCACGTCGCCCAGCCGGAGATTGCGCTGACGGCGATCGCGCGGGCGCTCGAAGGCTACGCTCCGCTGCAATTGGCGACGATCTCCACGGTGACGGCGCTGACCGGCTCAGCGGTGATCGGATTGGCGCTGGCGCGCGGCCGGCTTTCCGCGCAGCAGGCGTGGGACGCCGCTCTGGTCGACGAGGAGTGGCAGATGCGACTGTGGGGCAGGGATGAGGCAGCCATGGCCGCTCAGGCATTCCGCTGGCGCGAGATGCAGGCGGCGGCGCTCATCCTCGCCGCCGAATGAAAGAAGGCGCGCCGGTGCCGGCGCGCCTCCTCTCGTCCGCGACAGACTAGCGGATGCCCGCGTCGATCAGGCTCGTGATGTCGCCGATCGTTTCGGGATTGTCGGTGCCGGCGCCGGTGTTCACCGAGATGCCGGGCATCTTGTACTTCGCCGTCATGACGCACTGCATGACCGGCAGGAAGCCCTGCAGGTAGAGCAGCTGGTCGAGGGTGGCGCTGATGTAGCCCGACTTCAGGCCGTCTACCGTCGCCGGAGCGAGGTCGATGCCGCCGACGATGATGTCGCCCGGCTTCTTGCCGGCCTTCTGCAGGATTTCCGGAAGCTCGCCGGTGATGCCGCCATGCTGGCTGCCGATCGCCTTCAGATTCGGGTGGGCCTGGATGTAGGCAGTCAGGATCGGCACCGCGAGCGTGGTGTCGGAGTTGACCTCCTGGCTTACCTGCAGGCGGTCAACCTTCAGCCCGGCCTTCTCCAGCGTGTCGGCAAGGCCCTTTTCCGACTGGCCGCGCTCGGCCTGGTCGAACACGCCGTAGACCACTGCCTCGTCGCCGGCCTTGAGGCCCTTGGCGAGCATGGCCTGCGCCGTGAGCGCGCCACCGGCATAGAGATCGACGCCAGCATAGCCGAAGCCCTTGGCGCCAAATTCGTTCTGCAGGTCGGTCAGCGGCGAGTTGCCGGAGGTCACGACGATGCCTTGGTCGACGGCGCCTTTCACCAGGTCGTGGAACGCGGTCGAGCCGGGATGGCCCATGATCTCGATGCAATCGGGCTTGGCCGCAACCGCATCCTTGAACTGGCTGATCATGGTGTTGGGGTCCCAGGCCGAGTATTGCGCCTTGAGATCGACGCCGAAGGCGGCGGCGGCCTGCTTGGCGCCGGTCTCGCGTGCCAGCGTGGCGCCGTCGCCCGATTGGCCGCCCATCTGCATGTACATCACGAGGCCCTTGCCGATCGGGTCGTCGGCATAGGCGGTGCCGGTAAGGGCCGCGACGGCGACGCCGGCCAGCAGGATATGCTTCAGGCTCATTGCGTTTCCTCCATTTTGTTATCCGTGCACCGGGCAGTCCGGCCCGGATGCGCGGTTCTTCAATCGGCCGCCGGTTTGCTGCCGATAGCGCGGACGTTGACGATGCGGGCGAGGAACGCGCCTCGCCGCTGCGGCTCGTCGACGTAGAGGTAGAAAACGATGGCGATGAGGAAGATCAGTCCGCGGGCCGTGTTGACCCAGGCGCCGGTGAGGCCGGCAGCGACCAGACCCGGCTCCACCATCGCGATGATGAAGGAGCCGAAGATGGTACCGACGATCGTGGCGCGGCCGCCGAAGATCGAGGTTCCGCCAATGAGCACCGACGCTATGGAGATAAGCAGGTACCCTTGCCCCTGGTTGCCGAAGTAGTTCTTGTTCTCCAGCGTCAGGAAGATCGCGGCGATGGCGCCGAGGAAGCCCATCAACGTGAACAGTTTGATCTTCTCACGATCGACGTCGATGCCGACGACGCGCGAGACGGCATTGGAATCGCCGATGAACAGAGTGTGCTCGCCGAAGCGATGGCGATTGAGGACGAACCACATGATGATGACGATGATGGCGGTCCACAGCGCCTGAATTGGCAGCTGCGTGACCCAGTCGATACTCGACGTGTTGAAAGGCCGGCCAACGAGGGCGTTCCATACCGGGCTCTGCTCGGCCCCGCGGAGCGCGTACGACTTGCCGCCCGAAAGCACGGTGGCCATGCCATACCAAAAGAATTGCGTGCCGAGCGTCGCGATGAACGAGGGAATGCCGATCTTGGCGACCAGCCAGCCGTTGAGAAAGCCGATGACGATGCCGGAGACCACGGACGCCACGACCGCAAAGGTCTGGATGACGACATTGGCCGCGGGCGAGGCCCACCAGCTTGTCTCGGGAAGGCCAAGGCTGGAAACGAGCGTGGTTTGTCCGGCCTGAAAGAAGAAGGCGAGCACGAAGCCGGAGAAGCCCACGACAGCCGGGAAGCAAAGATCGATCTCGCCGGCGCCGATGATGAACGTCAGGCCGAGAGCGAGCAGGATGATCGGCGGCAGCGTGGAGAGGAACGTCGTGTACTGGTAGGGCCGCAGGAACACCTCCGGCGCCAGATACATGAACAGCGCCAGCAGGAGCACGAAGACGATGATGATCGGCATCGCTTCGATGCGCTGCAGGATGGACGTGGATTGCTGCCGGGCCATGGCTGCTCAGGTCTTGTGCTGGATCGCGATCATGTATTCGGTGAGCTCGACCACGGACATGTCCTTCGGTCTCACCTCGCTGACGATGCGCCCGCGATCGAGTATGATGAGGCGGTCGGCGACCTCGTGGACGTGCGCGAGGTTGTGCTCGATGTAGATGCAGGCGCGGCCCGAGTCCTTGATGCGGCGCACGAAATCCAGAACCTTGCGCACCTCGGCGACGGCAAGCGCGACGGTCGGCTCGTCCAGGATGATGAGGTCGGCGTCGTAGTGCATGGCCCGGCCGATGGCGATGCCCTGGCGTTCGCCCCCGGAGAGGTTGGCGACGGTCGAATCGACGGTGATGCCGACGCCGCGAAAGCCTATGGAGCGAGTCAGGATCTCGTCCGCGATCTCCTTCTCCCGCTTGACGTTGATGAAGCCGAACCGGTTGGTGATCTGTCGTCCGACGAAGAAATTGCGCCATAGCGGCTGCTTCTCGGCCAACGATCTGTCCTGGTAGACGGTCTCGATGGAGAGGTCGTGCGCCATGCGCACCGAATAGTCGGAGAGCTTGAGCTCACGGTCGCGGATGTACATGCGTCCGGAGGTCGGCGGCATGACCCCGGTCATCACCTTGATCAGCGTGGACTTGCCGGCGCCGTTGTCGCCGATCAGCCCGACGATCTCGTTCCGCCCGATGGCCAGGTTGATGTCGCGGAGCGCGCGCACCGCCCCGAAGTATTTCTGCACGTTCTCGAGGCGAACGATGTCCTGGAAGTCGCCGGCCGGCGTATCGGGCTCGCCGATGCTCATGGTCTGCGCTCTCCCGATGGTTCGTCCGCCGCGGTCGGCTGGTTCGCATTGAGCAGACGCAGGCCGTCCATTGCGTCGGCCTCGGAACTGACCAGCAGGGTGTAGACCGCGCGCCGGGCGCCGTCGTTGTCGCCCCGGCGAATGCTATCGAGTACGGCAGCGTGGGTCGGAATGAAGTTTTCCGGGTCGGGCCACGCACCGCGTTGGATCTTGAACACGAGCCGAAGCGAGGCATCGATCGCAGGCGCCAGCGCGGCGATGAAGTCGTTGCCGGTGGCTTTCAGGATGGCCTTGTGGAAGGCGACGTCGGCCTTGATGGATTCTGGCGCGCGCACGGCGGTCCTTTCCATCCTGGCGAAAGCCTCCGTAATCTCGCTCAGGCCTTCACGGGTGGCGCGCTGGGCGGCCAGGGAAGCCGCCTCAGGCTCGATCATCCGTCGGAGTTCGAAGAGATCGCGCACGAAGGCAGCATTGGGCTCGGCGCCGAGCTGCCAGATCAACACATCGGCGTCGAGGCGGCTCCATTCATGGCGCGGGCGGACCACCGTCCCGCGGCGCGGGGTCGACGTGACGAGGCCCTTACCGGCAAGCACCTTGATCGCTTCGCGCATCGACAGGCGAGAAATCGCAAATTCGTCGGCAAGCAGATCGAGGGTTGGCAGGGTCGTGCCCGGCGCGAAGCGGCCAGTGACAATGCGGCGGCCGATGCTTTCGGCTGGGCCCATATTGGGCGCGCCGGCTTCCGTTCCTTCCTCCACGTCCCCTCCCAAGGATCGCGAAGCACCCGCTACGCGGCGGCTATCACCGTCTTGCGCATCGAAAAAATCAGATGATTAGCACCCATTGTCAATACGAATAGGCGACGACGATTGCGGAGGGCGTATTTGTCACCATCAGAAATTTGTCGGTGTGCGGCAGGGAAACGCAGTGTTTCTGCGGCGTCGCAACGCGAAGCTTTTATGACCAACCTTCTGCTGGACAGCCTCCCGGCGACTGCTAATAATTCCGCTCACCACGCGTACGCGATGCGGAGTAGGCCACGCATCGAATGGTGTGGAGTAGGTCGCCGCCTGCGGCACGGCGTCGTTGTCCGGATTGCTGTCCGGGCAGTGTGAGGCGTTGTGCGGGCAGTGACCGGGGCCACATACCCACTCAGCTCGAAGTTCGCGTTTGCGCGGCAGGCGAATGGCATTCGCCCGCCCGAACGCGCCGCAGCGCCCAGTCTTGACAGTTTCGGCAGACTCATGGCGCGCGCGCTGAGCGGCGCTTTCCGGTCTGCCGTCCTGAACGGCGGCGTCTGGACCTTCGGTAACTGGTTTTCGCGTAACCGAGGGCGCATCTCCTTTTTCAAGAGCCGGACGCCGTCTCCTGTTTCCGTGCCGGCTCGTTGGCCGGAGGCGCTCCGCTAGGCAGAGCGGGCACCGGACTTTGGAAGGAGCATGAGGCGCACGCGTTGGGTGCGCTACCGGGGGAGTGAGGTCGTGCGGTTCTTCTTCAGCCTTGTCCTTGTGGTCCTGGTCATTTCGTCCGGCGTCGGCGTGGTGATGTATTCGTCAGCTGAGCAGGGCGCGATGAATGTCGATATCGCCCGCTACGTCGCGGCCATGGAACGGCTGCCGCAGACTCGTGAGGTTCTGGCCAAGCTCGAGTCCATCCAGTGGCCTTGGGAGTCATCGCCAGCCGAAGCGTCCGCCCCGGCCAAGGCGCTGCCGGCGCAGGTAGCCGCCACGCAGCCACCGCCAGTTACGGTGCTGCCCGGCCGGCCGATCGGTGACTGGACGTTGAACTGTGGCGTCAATCCGCAGACGGCCAGAAAGCAATGCACGATTGCCCAGCAGCTTACCGATCAGAAGTCGAAGTCGGTCGTGTTCGCATGGCTGATCGGCAATGACGGCAATGGGAACCTGGTTGCCATCTGGCAGACCCCCACGGGCGTCATGGTCAACCACGGTGTCCTCATCGATATTGGCGCGAACAAGCCGGCCGACGTGCCGTTTACATCATGCATCGCGGGGCGTTGCGAAGCAGTCGCCAGCCTCGACGCCGATTTCGTCTCCGCGCTGGCAAGGGCAACGAGTGCGACCGCGACAATCCAGGCGGTCAGCGGCGAGGATATGACATTCAGGCTGAGCGTAAACGGTCTTGCTGAAGCCATCGACGCTGTAAAAGCGCCGACGGCCAGCTGAGCGCGGGCGGCGGCCTGGCCGGTCCGGATCGGTCCGGCCGCCGCCCTGCAGCCTTACTTTTGCCGCCCGCATCGTGGGTAATACCCTCGCTTTCCGGGGAGGCGGCAATGCACATCGCAGAGATCAACGTCGGGCGGCTGCTATACCCCGCCGACGATTCGCGGGTGGCGGAGTTCATCAATAATCTCGACGCCATCAATGCGTTGGCCGAAGCTAGCCCCGGATTCCTGTGGCGGCTGACGGATGAAGGCAGTAACAACGCCACCAGCATCTCGGCGTATGAGGATCCGACCGTCCTGGTAAACATGTCGGTGTGGGAGACACCTGAGGCGCTCCACGAGTACGTCTACAAGACGATGCACCGTCGCTTCCTTCAGCGGCGCAAGGAATGGTTCCAGCTCTTTGGCGCGCAATACGTGGCGCTATGGTGGGTCGAAGAAGGCCACATTCCGACGGTGAACGAGGGGCAGCGGCGGCTGGCGCATCTCCAGAGGTTTGGCCCGACCGCGCATGCCTTCACCTTCCGGGCCTTGTTCCCGCCGTCCGTGGCCGGTCCCGTTGGCGACGTGGGCGATGGCCGGGCGGCGCCGGAGGCGTATCGGATCTGCGGCTAGGCGGCGGCCGTTCGGCCGAATTTCGCCTGAAATTCGCGGCGCAGGATCGCGTCCACTTCATCCATCGAGACGGTGACGCCGAGGTCGGCGAGGCTGGTGACGCCTTCCGTCCGTATGCCGCAGGGCACGATGCCCGAGAAATGCTCGAGCACGGGATCGACGTTGAGCGCGATGCCGTGGAACGTGATCCAGTGGCGGATGCGGATGCCGATGGCGGCGATCTTGTCGGCGCGGCCTTCGCCCTTGTCGGGGCGGGGGACCCAGATGCCGACGGCGCCCGGCCGTTTTCCGGCGGGAACGTTGAATTCGGCGAGCGTGGCGATCAGCCAGTCCTCGAGCGCCTCGACGTAAGCGCGCACGTCCGGACAGTGGGCGGACAGGTCCAGCATGACGTAAGCCACGCGCTGGCCAGGGCCGTGGTAGGTGTACTGGCCGCCGCGGCCGGCCGGGAAAACGGGAAAGCGGTCGGGATCGAGCAAATCGCCAGGCTTTGCGCTGGTTCCGGCGGTGTAGAGCGGGGGATGCTCGACCAGCCAGACCTGCTCCGGCGCCGTGCCCGCCCGTATGGCCGCGACGCGCTGTTCCATGTGCTCGATGGCGTCCGGATAGCGGACCGGACTAGAGGCAGTCCGCCACTCGACCGGCAGACGGTCGCCGGCGGCTGTGAAATCCGGAACAAGGCGGCTGACGTTGGTGTTCATGGAGGCGTTACAAGGCCGACAGACCGGCATGATATGGTCCATAAAGCCGGCCAGCGCCAGCGGGAGGCCGCCATGATCCGCAAGCTCAGCTCGGGTGAATACCGACTTTATTCACGCAAGACGGACCCGAAAACCGGCAAGCGCCGCAACCTCGGCACCTTCAAGACGCGACAGGCAGCCGAAAAGCACGAGCGCGAGGTGCAATACTTCAAGCGGCATTGACGATGGCAGCCAACGGCAGACGGCGCTGGTCGCAGGACGTGACCGAGCACAGCAACGCCCTCGACCTCGATCAGGGCGTCTTCACCTGGAGCGATCCGGCGCGCATCGCGCGCTCGCTCAAACGTTCCGCCGAGCGCAGCAAGCGGCGCAAGTCGAGCGCGTATCGCTCGGCGATGTCGGTGCTCACGTTCTACCTGAACCGTGCCGGCAAGAATCTCCCGGCGAAGCAGAAGAGCGTCCTGGCGCGGGCGAAGGACAAGCTGCGCCAGTCCTTCGAGCGCATACCGCACGACGACTGAGTTCCCCCGGAACAATACACATCAGCGGACGTTAGGGCCGCGGGTGGGCGGGCGAACTCATGTGCACAAGGGAGAAAGCCGATGGCCCTCTTTTCGAAAGACATCAAGACGATGGACGACCTGTTCGTTCATCAGCTTCGCGACATCTACTACGCCGAAAAGCAGATCGTGAAATCGCTGCCGGACATGATCGAAAAGGCGACGAACCCGCAGCTCAAGGCCGGCCTGCAGAACCATCTCGAAGAAACGCGGGGACATGTCGACCGCGTCGAGGAAGTGTTCCGCATGCACGGCGCCGAGCCGAAGCAGGTCGACTGTCCGGCGATCGACGGCATCCTCAAGGAAGCGCGCGAGGTGAGCGGCGACGTGGAGGACGCCAACGTGCTGGACGCCGCGATCATCGCCTCGGCGCAGGCCGTCGAGCACTACGAGATCACCAAATACGGAACGCTCATCGCTTGGGCCCGCGAACTTGGGCGCGACGATTGCGCGGACGAACTGCAGGCCACGCTGGATGAAGAGAAGGCGGCCGACGACAAGTTGACGGAGATCGCCGAAAGCCGGGTGAACGAGGCGGCGGCCGTAGCCTAGACGGGTGGCAGGCCGCCTTGTAAGCGCGAGGCCGATTTGTTACACGACTGCCGCATTTCGCGGCCGTGGCGGAATTGGTAGACGCGCTAGCTTGAGGTGCTAGTGGGTAACACCGTGGAGGTTCGAGTCCTCTCGGCCGCACCAAGCTTAGTCATGTCGGAACCGGCGCGGCGGCAACGCCCGCCGGTTTCGGCTTTCTCGCGCCCTGTTAAGTTGCGCAGCAAATTGTTATTGCCGCAGGGCGCCGCCCAATCGACTTCCCCCGCCAATGGGTTACACCTCTCGCAGTGCGGCATAGCGGCGATCGTGCGTCGCCAGAACCGGGAAGGGCGGGCTTCGGCCCTCGCTATCGTTGGTCGCAGACTCCATCAGGACGGCGGTGGTCGGCGCGGGCGCGTTCGGCCGGAACCATGTCCGGCACTATGCCGCGAACCCTGCGGCCGCACTCGTTGCGGTGGTGGACGCGGATCTCGCTCGTGCAGAGGCGCTGGCTGCCGGCCACGGGGCCCGGGCGTTCCGCGACCATCGCGATCTCATCGGCCGGATTGATGCGGCATCGGTAGCCGCGCCGGCGACGCTCCACCATGCCATCGCGCGTGACCTCATCGCCGCCGGCATCCACGTGCTCATCGAGAAGCCGCTGGCGACGACCGCCGCCGACGCCGCAAATCTGGTCACACTGGCGCGCAAGGCGGGGGTCGTGCTGGCGGTCGGCCACGTCGAGCGGTTTTCGCCGGCGATCGCGGAACTCGAGCGCCGCGTCGAGCACGCGCGCCGCATCACCGCCGTACGGCGCACGAAGTGGAGCGGCCGATCGGCGGACGTCGACGTCGTCCTCGATCTCATGATTCACGACATCGACCTCGCATTGACGCTGACGCGCTCGCCGGTCGCCTCGGTGAGCGCCAGCGGTGTCCCGGGCGTGTCGGGGCAGATCGATGAGGCGGAAGCCTGGCTGACCTTCGCCAACGGCGCGATCGCGACGCTGTCGGCAAGCCGCATCGCCGACAGCAACGAGCGCCGCATCTCGGTGACCGAACCGGCGAATGCCTATGCCGTCGATCTCTCCGGTCCGTCGCTGACCGTGACGCAGCGGCGCATTCCTGGCGCGATGCCGAACCAGATTGCCCTTACCCAGCACGACAACCTCGGCGCCGAGATCGCAGCCTTTCTTGCTGCGGTCGCCGGTGGCCCGCCAGTCGCGGTCGATGGCGTGGCGGGGCTGGCAGCGGTCGACATCGCCGAGCGCATTCGCACAGCCATCGCCGAGAATTCTGCAGCCGTGGACGCAGTAACCGCATGACGCCCTCCCGCCCCGCCCTGACGCCCGTCGAGGGCAAGATTCCGCTGTTCGACATCCAGCGACAGCGTGCCCGGCTGGAGAAGGACATCCGCCAGCGCATGGACGCCGTGCTGGCGCATGGCCAGTTCATTCTCGGGCCGGAGGTCGATGAGTTCGAGAGGCAGCTTGCGGCGTTCTGCGGCGCCGGCCATGCGATCGCGGTGTCGAGCGGGCGCGACGCATTGATGATTGCGCTGATGGCGATGGGGGTGAAGCAGGGCGATGCCGTATTCGTCCCGGCCTTCACCTTCGCGGCGACGGCGGGGGCGGTGGTCGCGGTTGGCGCGACCCCGGTGTTCGTCGACGTCGAGGCGTCGACCTTCAACATGGATCCGGCCGATCTCGAGCGCGCCATCGCGGAGACCAAGCGCGCCGGTGTGCTGAAGCCAAGCGCGGTGATGCCGGTCGACCTCTACGGGCAGCCGGCCGACTATCCTGCGATCAATCGCATCGCGGAGTCATCCGGGCTGACGGTGCTGGCCGATGCGGCGCAGAGCTTTGGCGGCTCGCTCGGCAACCGTCGCGTCGGAACCCTCGCCCCCGTGAGCGCAACGAGCTTCTATCCGACCAAGCCGCTCGGCTGTTACGGCGACGGCGGCGCGGTCCTGGCGGAGGATGCCAGGGTCGCCGAGCAGGTGCGGCTGATCCGGTCACACGGACGGGCAGGGAGCGGCGACGAGGCGCTGGTGCTCGGGCTGACCGGGCGGCTGGATACGCTGCAGGCGGCGATCCTGCTATCAAAGCTCACGGCATTTCCGGATGAACTCGAACGACGCGCGGCGATTGCCGCGTGCTACACAGCGGGCCTTTCGCGAGCCGTGAGGACGCCTTCGCTGAGCGCGGGCGCCGCCAGCGCCTGGGCGCTCTATACGATCCGGGTGTCCCGTCGCGACGAGGTGAGGGCCGCGCTGGAGGCGAGGGGAATCGGAACCGGCCTGTTCTATCGGCTGGCGCTGCACCAGCATCCGGCGTTCGCCGGCCTGAACGCCCGCCCGCTGCCGGTGTCCGAGCAACTCGCCAACGAGGTGCTGAGCCTGCCGATGGGCCCGGACTTCCGCGACGACGAGATCGACCGCGTCATCGCCGCGGTGAACGAAGCGGTGGGCGGCTAGTCGCCCGAATCGGAATCATCGCCACCGCCATCGAGGCCGGAGTCGTCGCCATCGGGATCAGTGGCGTTGAGCTGCTTCAGCTCGTCCACCAGCGAAGGCGACTCCTCGTCGGTGCGGACGTTCGACAAGCGCCAGCCATCGGCGGTCTTCGCAAGGTCGAGCTTGATGTCGGTCACTTCGCCGAGGTTATCGACTTCGGCGTCGACGGTAGCCGCGTCGGCGGTCTGCTTCTCCAGCTTCAACGTGGCCTTGACCTGGTCGAAATCCTGCGCCTGGACGAGCGGGTCGTAATCGAGCGCGGCGGAATAATCGCCCTTGGCATAGTTCTCGGTGATGAGCGCGCCCAGATTCTTGTCCAGGTACTTGCCAATCGCGTCCTGATCGGCGGTGACGTCAGCCCAGAGGTTGGGGAGATCATAGAGCGACTGGACGAAGGCGATCGGATCATCCTCGGCGTGGGCGCCGAGCGGCGTGAGACTGACGAGCGCCGCAGCGAGAACCGGCGCGAAAAACCGACGAAGAAAACCGAACATCCGCCGAAACCCCCCGGCTGGCGTGACGGTGCGCACTCTAAGCCTTCCGCGTGAGGTTCTGCCAGACGTTACCGATGGTGTCGGTCATCTGGCGAACGACCGCGTTGAAAACGGGCCAGTTCACGATCTGCTGGTCGGTAAGGCTGGGATTGGCGGGATCGGGCGGAGCGAGATTGTTGTCATGGATGGCCGCTGCCGCCACCGTTATCGCAATCCCCAGGATCACCCCGAAGAAGGTCCGCATCTCGATTCCTTCCCGTTTCCACCGTTCGCCAGATCGCTTCAGAATACGGCGGAACGGTGATTCCGTCGCCGGCGGCGTCGGCTCCCTCCAGGGTGGCGCAGCAGCCATGCCGCGCATTGTATCGTCAGGCGATTTTGCTGGAAATTCAGCGGCTTACGATGCGCCGAGAGCGCGGGAACAGGCGGCCTCCGGCGGGGTTACATGACGCGGACAAAGGTGCTAGAAGCGCACTCCCAGCTGCCGCAGTGCAGTGCAACAAGGTCGCCGCCATGGCTGCCGAAATGCCGGGGACGATTGAGGCTCCGGCGCCTGCGAACGGGCTTGGACACGAGATCCCGAAAAGCGGCCTTCTGGCGCTGACCGTCGGCGCCGTCGGCGTCGTTTACGGAGACATCGGAACCAGTCCGCTCTACGCCTTCCGCGAGGCGGTGCTTGCTGCCATCGATGGCGACGGCCCGGTGACCTCGACCATCGTGCTCGGCCTGTTGTCGCTGATCATCTGGTCGCTGCTGATCGTCGTCACGCTCAAGTATGTCGTCTTCCTGATCCGCGCCGACAACAACGGCGAGGGCGGGACACTCGCCCTGATGGCGCTGGCGCTGCGGAGCTGGCCGAAGGCAGCGGCGTTCATCGTGTTTCTCGGGATCATGGCGGCGGCGCTCTTTTACGGCAACGCCGTGATCACGCCGGCGCTGTCCGTGCTCTCCGCGGTCGAGGGCCTCGAAATCGCCGCGCCTCACCTCGACGCCTACGTCATCCCGCTGTCGGTGATCATCCTGCTCGGGCTCTTCCTCGTGCAGGCGCGCGGCACGGCGCGCGTCGCGACGTTCTTCGGCCCGGTGATGGTGGTCTGGTTCGTGGTCATCGCGGTCGTCGGGCTGATCTACGTCGCTGGCAACCCGTCCGTCCTTTTCGCCTTCAACCCGGTCTACGGCGTGGTCTTCGCCGTCACGCATGGCTGGATCGGGCTCATCACGCTGGGAGCGGTGTTCCTGTCAGTGACCGGGGCGGAAGCGCTCTACGCCGACCTCGGCCATTTCGGCCGCAAGCCAATCCAGATGGCGTGGGGCGCGCTCGTGCTGCCGGCGCTGGCCCTGAACTACCTGGGGCAGGGGGCGCTCGTGCTGAACGACATGAACGCGACCAGCGGCCCGTTCTTCCTGATGTTCCCGAACTGGCTGCAGCTGCCGATGGTGGTGCTGGCGACGGCGGCGACGGTCATCGCCAGCCAGGCGGTGATCACTGGCGCCTATTCGCTGAGCCGCCAGGCCGTGCAACTCGGCCTGCTGCCGCGCCTGGAAATCCGGCACACGTCGATGTCGCAGGTCGGCCAGATCTACGTGCCGCGGGTCAACACGTTCCTGCTCGTATCGGTGCTGCTCGTGACCGGGCTGTTCCGCTCGTCGAGCGCGCTCGCCGGGGCCTACGGCATCGCCGTCACCGGCACCATGGTCGTGACGACGGTGCTGGCGTTCATCGTCGTGTGGCGGGTATGGAAATGGACGGTGCCGCTGACCACGGCGCTCGTCCTGCCGCTGCTGCTCATCGACCTGGTATTCTTCGCGGCGAACCTGCTCAAGATATTGCACGGCGGCTGGTTCCCGCTGCTCGCCGGCGCCGCGCTCATGATCCTGATGCTGACGTGGCGACGCGGCAGCCGGGTCCTCTTCGAAAAGACGCGGCGGCTGGAAGTGCCGCTCAGCGACCTCGTCCACAGCCTCGAAAAACACCCGCCGCCGCGCATCGCGGGCACCGCGATCTTCCTTACCGGCGACCCGGAATCGACGCCGACGGCGCTCCTGCACAGCCTCAAGCATTTCAAGGTGCTGCACGAGAAGAACGTGATCATGACGGTGAAGACCGTCGATACGCCGCGCGCACCCGAGGAAGACCGCGTGGTGGTGGCGCCCTTCAGCGACAGCTTCATCCGCATTACCGTGAAGTACGGCTTCATGGAGACGCCGAATCTGCCGAAGGCGCTGGCGATCGCGCGGCGCGAGGGCTTCACCTTCGACATCATGTCGACCACCTTCTTCCTGTCGCGGCGGTCGCTGAAGGCTTCCGACTCCGCCATGCCGGCGTGGCAGGACAAGCTGTTCATCCTGCTGGCACGGAATGCCGACGACGCCTCCAGCTACTTCCGGCTGCCTACCAACCGGGTGGTCGAGATCGGCACCCAGGTCATCGTCTGACCGCCATCATGCGGCCTTGTGGACAGCCGCTTGCTGCGGGTTTGACTAAGCGTGCGCAGGGGCCAAATGTGCTGCCCATGGCCCTGCATCTCATCAAGCTTTGCGTTGGCTGCGATTCGGTCGAGGACCTCGCCGAATGGATCGCGGAGCGCTCGAAGAAGCTCCGCGCCGCCGGCAAGCGGCCGGAACACGCGCACATAACCCGCATGGTGCCGAAGCGAATCGACGAGTTGCTGGACGGCGGCTCGCTCTACTGGGTGATCAAGGGCACCGTTCAGGTGAGGCAGAAGATCCGCGACGTGCAGCCGTTCGTCGACAAGGACGGAATCGGGCGCTGCCGCGTCATCCTCGACACCAAGCTGGTCAGGACCGAGTGGCAGCCAAAGCGGCCCTTTCAGGGCTGGCGCTATCTCGATGCCAAGGACGCGCCGCGCGACCTGACCAGGGGGGCGAAATCCGACGATCTGCCGCCGGCATTGATGGCGGAGCTGGCCGGGCTCGGGCTGCGCTGACCGTCAGACCGGAATGTTGTCGATCAGACGCGTCTTGCCGAGCCATGCGGCGGCGAGCAACCGTTTCGGTTCCTTGTCGGCGTCCTTCACCGGCGCCAGCGTCTCGGCGTTGCGCATCTTGACGTAATCGACGCGGAAGCCGACCGCGGTCAGCTTCGACTGGGCGCCGGACAGCGCGACATCAGGCGTCGTGCCATAGCGGATCGCTTCGGCGGCGGCCACCAGCGCGGCATGGAGCCGGGGCGCCTTCGCCCGGTCAGCCGGGCTGAGGTAGGCATTGCGCGACGACAGGGCGAGGCCGTCGGCCTCGCGCATCGTCGGAACGCCGACGATCTCGACCGGAAAGCCCAGGTCGGCGACCATGCGTTTCACGACGAGAAGCTGCTGGTAGTCCTTCTCGCCGAAGACAGCGATGTCGGGCAGCGCGGCCTGCAGCAGCTTGGCGACGACCGTCGCGACGCCGGCAAAGAAGTGCGGCCGGGAATTGGACTCAAGATCGTTCGCCGGGCCGCTGACCGTGATCGAGGTCGTCGCGCCGTCGGGGTACATCTCGGCGACCGTCGGTGCGAAGACCGCGTCGGCCAATCCATCGAGCTTCGCCAGATCGGCCGCCTCGTCGCGCGGATAGGTCGCGAAATCTTCGTTCGGGGCGAACTGGGTCGGGTTGACGAAGATCGAGACGACGACCTTGCCGGCCCGCTTTCTGGCCTCGCGAACCAAGGCGATGTGGCCGGCGTGCAGCGAACCCATGGTCGGCACCAGGGCGACCTTGGCGCCGGCGCTCCGCCAGAGCGTGACACGGGCGCGGAGGGCCTTGATCGTGCGGTCAACAGGCGGCGTGGCCAATTCCAACGTTCTCCTTGCGCGGCGGCGCGGGACGCTAGCAAAATGGAGAGCGGCCGGCCAATTGCCAGGCGGCCGCAGGCGGAGCGGCGCCGTTCACGGAATTTTGGCGGTTTTGTTGCACTTTGGCCAACTGGTCAGAGCGCGGTCGGATGTCGCTGCATGGGCATGGTCGTTTCGCCTAGGGGGACTGCTCACGTCATCGTTCTCGGCAACGAGAAAGGTGGCTCGGGCAAGTCGACGACGGCCGTCAACGTCATCGTCGCCCTGCTCAAGGCAGGGCACCGCGTGGCCTCGATCGATACCGACAGCCGCCAGCTCTCCCTCACGCACTACATCGAAAACCGATCGCGCTGGGCGCGCCGGGTCGGCGTTCCCCTCGAGGTCCCCACCCATTTCTCGGTGCGGCTGGCGGAAGGCGACGTGCGGGAGGAGGTCGAGGCGCGCGAGTTCGCGGCCCTGGCCGAGATCGTCGAGCGGCTGGGGGAGCGGTTCGATTTCGTGGTCATAGATACCCCGGCCAACGACTCCTACCGCATGCGTCTCAGCCACGCCTTCGCCGACACGCTGATCACGCCGGTCAACGATTCGTTCGTCGATCTCGATGTGCTCGGCCGTATCGACGGCGCGACGATGGCCGTCCAGACGGTGAGCCAGTATGCCGAGCTGGTCACGGAGGCGCGCCGCAGCCGCCAGATCGCCGGTCAGTCCGACCTGAACTGGATAGTGGTGCGCAACCGTATCGCGTCGCTCGCCAGCCGCAACCAGAAAAAGGTGGTCGAGGGACTGCGGCAACTCGCCAAGGCGCTCCACTTCCGGGTTGCCGACGGGATCAGCGAGCGCGTGGTGTTCCGCGAATTCTTTCCGATGGGTCTGACCGCGTTCGATCCGCTCGACCGCACCGTACTCAACGCGCGGCCGACGCTCTCCCATGTCGCTGCGCGTCGCGAGATCCGCGATCTCGTCGATGCCCTGCGGCTGCCGTTGCGATGGAAGGCGGAAG
>DASZQY010000066.1:0-4324 GCA_035549395.1 Bauldia sp. | reverse complement strand
AGACAAGTACTCCCGGGGCTTATCGATCCTAATGGGAGCTGTCCCTGACCGGGCCCGTGGGTCCGGATATACGGCGCCCACCTACGTTGTAGGTCTCCGGGGTCGATCTCTCCATCGGCCACTGCGGCTTCGCTCCCTTTCGCTCCGGAAGATCGCGGGGCTCGCGGTGAGTGCCGGGCCATGATCGCCGGCATCAGGGACAAGTCCACGCTGCGGGCCGAGGCTCTGGCGCGGCGCGACACCCTCACCACGTCGGAGCGGGAGAATGGCTCGCGCTTCATTGCCGCGCGCGCCATTGCGATCATCGCCCGGGTGCGGCCGGCCGTGATCGCCGCCTACATGCCGATCTGGAGTGAAGTCGATCCCGGACCGATCGTAGCCTGGGCGCACGAACAGCGCATCGCCGTCGTGCTGCCGGCGGTGATCGGCGCGGCCGAGGTGGCCTTTCGCGTTCACCGCCCGGGAGACGAGCTTGAGATCGGTCGCTTCGGCACGCGCGCGCCCGCGGCCAATGTGCCGACTGCCGATCCGGACCTTGTGATTTCGCCCATGATCGCGTTCGATCGCACCGGAACGCGCCTTGGCCACGGTCTTGGCTACTACGATCGCGCCATTGCCGCCCTTGTGGCACGAGGACGGCGGCCGCGCCTGCTTGGCGTGGCATTCTCTGTGCAGGAGGTTTCGGCGATTCCGGCCGAAGCGCACGACGCCAGGATGGAATGGATAGTGACGGAGAGGGAAACGATCACGCCGGCGGCGGGACAGGAAAGGACATAGTCGACAGTGCGTCTGCTTTTTCTCGGTGATCTCGTCGGCCGCGCCGGCCGCAATGCGGCGATCGAGCGGCTGCCCGGCCTGATCGCCGATCATCATCTCGATTTCGTCATCGTCAACGGCGAGAACGCCGCCGGTGGCTTCGGCATCACGGAAGACATCCTGAAGGCGGTTCTCGACGCCGGCGCCGATGTCGTCACCTCCGGCAACCACGCCTTCGACCAGCGCGAGGCGCTGCAGTTCGCCTCGCGCCAGGAGCGGTTCCTCAGGCCGCTGAACTATCCGGAAGGCACGCCGGGGCGCGGCTCCGGGCTCTACATGGCGCGCAACGGCATGCGGGTTCTCGTGATCAACGCCATGGGGCGCGTCTTCATGGACCAGCTCGACGATCCGTTTCCCGCGATCGAGCGTGAGGTCGCGGCCTGTCCGCTGGGCGAGCAGGCCGATGCCATCGTGGTCGATTTTCATGCCGAGGCGACCAGCGAGAAGCAGGCCATGGCCCATTACCTCGATGGCCGCGTCACTCTGGTCGTGGGTACGCACACCCATGTTCCGACGTCCGATTACCGCATTTTCCGCCGCGGCACCGCCTTCCAGTCGGATGTCGGCATGTGCGGCGACTATGAATCCGTCATCGGCATGAACCACGAGGAACCGCTGCGCCGCTTCCTGCAGAAGGTGCCGGGCGAGCGCTTCACTCCGGCCGATGGCCCGGCGACCGTTGCCGGCATCGCCGTCGAGGTGGACGAGGCCACCGGCCTCGCCACCGCCATTGCGCCGCTTCGGCTGGGTGGCGTGCTGTCCGAGGCCTTGCCGTCCTTCTGGCTGGAATAGCGCGGGAGGGCCCTTCTGCATCGCGCGGTGCGTGGTAAGGTCATGCTCGCGCCGGAGAGTTCATGAAGCCACCCCTGCTGTTCATCCATGGAGCGTTTACGCGGGCCGGAAGGTGGCGGCCGTGGCTCGATTACTTCAGATCGGCAGGCTTTACCTGCCTCGCCCCCTCGCTGCCGGCGCATGATCCGCCGGATCGGGCTCGGTTGAGCCGGCTCACTTTCGAGGACTACGTCGAAGCCATGATCGCCGCCGCGGCGTCGCTCGGCGAACGTCCGGTCATCGTCGGTTCGTCGATGGGCGGCCTTGTCGCCCAGCATGTGGCGGCGCGCAGCAAGCCGGCGGGGCTGGTTCTCATTTCTTCCGCGCCGCCGTGGAAAGGCGGCGGCAGGGTTGCTGCCTTGCCTTACGCGTTCAGCTACCTGTTCCCGGTCCTGCTCGGCCGGCCGCTGCGGGGCAACAAGAACGCCGCCCGCAGGCTGGTGCTGCATGACCTCACCGCGGACGAGCGCGACGAGCTGCTGGCGATCTTTGCCGACGAATCCGGCAAGGCCTATCGCACGATGATCCTCGGCGGGCCGCCGATGGAGCGCGGCTCCGTGACGTGCCCGGTGCTCTGCATTTCCGGCGGCGGCGACCGTCTCTTCCAGGCGCGGGTCGCGGCCGATATCGCGGCCTTCTATGGCGCCCGCCACGTCGTCTATCCGCATGCCGGCCACACCCTGGCGTCGCGCGCCCTGATCGGGCCGATCGGACAGGATATCGTTGGCTGGATCGAGGGGCTGGCCGCCATAGCGCCCAGCCCGGCGCCGCTGCCGCCGCTCCCGGTTGCGCTGCCTTCCCTTGCCGAAGGCGCAATCGTATAAGGCGGGCCAAAATCAAGCCCCCAAAGTTCAGGCATTTGTCAGGAAACGTCCATGGCTGGTCATTCCCAGTTCAAGAACATCATGCACAAGAAGGGCGCAGCCGACGCGCGGCGCTCCAAGATTTTCGGCAAGCTTGCCCGCGAAATCACGGTGGCCGCCAAGCTCGGCACGCCGGACCCGGACATGAACCCGCGCTTGCGCCTCGCCATCCTCAATGCGCGCGCCGAAAACATGCCGAAGGACAATATCGAGCGCGCCATCAAGAAGGCGCTCGGCAACGACGGCGACAGCTACGAGACCATCCGCTACGAGGGCTACGGCCCGGGCGGCGTCGCCATGATCGTCGAGGCGCTGACCGATAATCGCAACCGCACCGCTGGCGCCGTGCGCTCCTATCTCAGCAAGAACGGCGGCGCGCTCGGCGAGACCGGCTCGGTTGCGTTCATGTTCGATCACGTCGGCCAGATCTCGTACAGGCCCGAGGCCGGCAGCGCCGACAAGGTGCTGGAAGCGGCGATCGATGCCGGTGCTGACGACGTGCAGAGCGGACCCGAGGGGCATGTCATCACCACCTCGTTCGGCGATCTCGGCGAGGTGGCCAAGAAGCTCGAAGCGTCGCTCGGCGAGGCCGAGACCGTGAAGGCGGTCTGGCGGCCGCAGTCGACGACGACGCTCGACGAGGACAAGGCGGCGGCGATGATGAAGCTCATCGGCATCCTCGAAGAGGATGACGACGTGCAGGAAGTCTACGCCAACTTCGATATACCCGACGCCGTGATGGCGAAGCTGGCCGCCGCCTGACCTGCTAGCCCGGCGGCTTCATCATCTGAAGCTGCTTCAGGTTCAGCTTCATGCCCGCGGGCAGGCCGGGCATCTCGATGTCGCCCGGCTGCGTCCCGGCCGGACAGGCGCCGACCCACTTCACGTCCTGCTTGATCTCCGAGTGCTTCGGCATTTGCGGCGGCCCGCCGGTCATGTCGGTTACGGCGTCCACCGTGTATTCCGACTGGAAGTCGCCCGTCACGACGGCATGGGTGTTGGTGGTGATGCCGCCGTTCAGCGAGCAGGTGGCGTCGACGGTGAACGTGTTGCCGTCCTGGCTCTGCTTGATGCTGGAGCATTTCGAGCCCGCCTGGGCGAATGAGCTCTGCATCATCTCCTTGTCGGTCGCCTCGTCGACGCATTGCTTGGTCACCATCTGGTGGCCGGCGACCTGCATCGTCAGTTGCCATTCGCCGCTCTTGCGCGCGGGCAGGTTCAGCTCGTCGGCAGCGGCCGGCAGCGCGATCGCCGCCGCGATCAGCGCCAGCGCAATTGATTCAAGTTTCATCGGCATCCTCCATGGCCCGCCGCCCGTCGCACTGTGGCGAGGATGCCGGTTTGGCGCTAGGGCTGCTGTGATGTCCGTCACGATTCGCATACTCGGCGTCGACCCGGGCCTGCGCCGCACCGGCTGGGGTGTCGTCGCGGTGGCCGGCAATTCCCTGTCGTTCGTGGCGTCCGGCACCGTGCGCGCGCCGCTCGACGGCGATCTCGCCGGTCGTCTGGCGTCGCTTTACCGCGGCCTGACCGAAATCGTCGGCGCCTGGCAGCCGGACGAAGCGGCGGTGGAACAGACGTTCGTCAATCGCGACGCCACCGCCACCCTGAAGCTCGGGCAGGCGCGGGGTGTTGCGCTGCTGGTGCCGTCGCTCGCCGGGCTCGCGGTCGCCGAATATGCGCCGAACGCGGTGAAGAAGGCCGTCGTCGGCGCCGGCCATGCCGAGAAGGGACAGATCCGCGCGATGGTCCGCGTGCTCCTGCCGCGCGCCGATTTCGACAGCGACGATGCCGCCGATGCGCTGGCCGTCGCC
>DASZQY010000065.1:0-27567 GCA_035549395.1 Bauldia sp. | reverse complement strand
CGCCGGATCGACTACGGAATGGGGCGCTTCGGCGCCCCATTCTCTTTTTCAGGGGTCACTGCGGACGTGGATCAGGAAAAGGCGAAGGCGCTGTTCTTCGAGGGCTTGGCGCTGTTCGATGAGGCCGACTTCGCCGGCGCGGAGGCCAAGCTTCGCGGTGCGCTCGCCATCGTCCCCGACCGGCCGTCGGCGCTGACCAACCTCGCCGCCGTGCTGGTGCAGCAGGAGCGGCTTGATGAAGCGACGGCGCTGGCTGGGCGTGCCGCTGAGATCGATCCGAACTCCCCCGAGAACTGGATTACGCTGTCCGCCGCCCAGGGCATGCTGCACGAAGCCACCGCGGCGCTGGCGAGCGCCGAGCGCGCGGTGACTATCGCGCCGCGCAATCCGTTGGCATTGATGGCGCGAGCCGCAGCGCTGTCAGAGTTGCGCCGCCACGACCTTGCGGTGGCCGACTATCTCGCGGCCCGCCGGATCAACCCGCATGAGAAGGGCCTGCTTGCGGTCCTGGTCTCGGCGAAGATGCAGAACTGCCAGTGGGAGGGCCTGGATGCCGACGTGGCTGAGCTGCTGCGCGGCGTCAGGCAGGGCAGCGAACGGGTCAAGCCTTTCACATTGCTGTCAGTGCCGGGCGCCACGCTTGCCGATCAGGCGCGCGTTGCCGCCGAGACCGTTGCACGCGAGGCGCCGCCCCGTCCCGCCGTCTGGCATCGCCCAGCAAGCCCGCGCGGGCGCATTCGGCTGGCCTACGTATCCGGCGATTTCCGCGACCATCCCCTCTCTCACCTGATGGCAGGCATCTTCGAGCGGCACGATCGCGCCCGCTTCGAGGTGCTCGGCGTCTCTTACGGCGTCGATGACGGCAGCGACATTCGCCGGCGGATCCTCTCCGCCTTCGACAAGGTCCTCGACGCGCGCAACCAATCCGATGATGCGGTCGCGGCCCTGATTGCGGAAAGCGAAGCAGACATCGCCGTCGATCTCGGCGGCCACACGTCCGGCGGCCGGCCGCGCATTTTCGTGCGTCGGCCCGCGCCAGTGCAGGTTGCCTACCTTGGCTACCCGGCGACGTCGGCCATTCCAGCCATCGACTATCTGTTTGCCGACCGGATCGTCGTTCCGCAAGCAGAGTGGCCGCACTACAGCGAAAAGATCGTCTGGCTGCCGCACAGCTACTACCCGCATGACGATCGCCAGCCGATCGTCGACACGCCGATGACCCGAGCTGATCACGGGCTGCCGGCCGAGGGCTTCGTTTTCTGCTCGTTCAACAACAGCTACAAGATCGCGCCGGCCGTCTTCGACGTGTGGATGGCGGTCCTGCGGCAGACGCCGGAGAGCGTGCTGTGGCTTCTGGACAGCACTGCCGGAGTGTCGGCCAATCTTCGCCGTGAAGCCACGGTTCGCGGCGTGGCGCCGGAGCGGCTGATCTTCGCTCCGCGAATGCGCACAGCCGAGCACCTTGCCCGCCATCGCCTGGCCGATCTCTTCCTGGACACCCTGCCCTACAACGCCCACACGACGGCAGCGGACGCTCTCTGGGCCGGCCTTCCGCTGATCACGTGCCCGGGCGAGACGTTTCCCAGCCGTGTCGCGGCCAGCCTGCTCACCGCCGTCGGCATGCCGGAGTTGATCGCGTCGTCGCTCGACGAGTACGCGGCGCTCGCCGTCCGGCTGGCGCGAGACCCGGCGGCGCTCGCGGCGGTAAAGGCCAAGCTCGCCGCCAATCGCGATGGCACGCCGCTGTTCGATACGGCGCGCTTCACGCGTTACCTGGAAGCCGCCTACGCGACCATGGTCGAGCGTCACCGGCGTGGCGAGGCGCCGGCGGCGTTTGCCGTCGCGGAATGATGGCTGAGCTAGTGGATGGAAAGGTAAGGCAGGGCCAGAACGGCACTGGACGCGGCGCTCAGGATAACGAACGCCAGTACGCGAAGCGCGATACGCATGATTGCGGCATTTCCCCCATCGGTCGGCGCTATATAAACGCCCCCGATTAATGCTTCATTTCATCCCCGGTTCCCGTGTGCAGTGACCTTTGTCACAACGCCGGGAATCGCGAACCGATCTTGGGTCGCGGGTGATGTGATTTCCCAAAAATTTGGGAGATGCAAGCCCTGCCGCCCTCTTGTATAGAGGCGGCCGCAGCCGGCATCCGACATGCAACACGCAGGCCCCGAGCAAGGGCCTGCGCCTGCCGGACTGCTTTTCCCGGAGAGCAGTACATGGCAATTCGCGTCGTTGTTTGGGGGGAAAACGTCCACGAGCGGAAAAACCCGACCGTGGGCAAGATCTACCCTAAGGGCATGCACGGCGCGATCGCCGATGCGCTGGCCGCCGACAGCGAAATTAGCGTCAGCACCGCGACGCTGCAGGAGCCGGAGCACGGCCTGCCGGCGTCGCGTCTCAAGGATGTCGATGTGCTCACCTGGTGGGGCCATGTCGCCCACGGCGATGTATCGGACGAGGTGGTCAACCGGGTCGCGGAGCGCGTGTGGGAGGGCATGGGACTGATCGTCCTCCACTCCGGCCACTTCTCGAAAATTTTCAAGAAGCTGATGGGAACGCCGTGCGCGCTGCAATGGCGTGAGGCCGGCGAGAAAGAGCGCGTGTGGGTCGTCAACCGCACGCATCCCATCGCGGCCGGTTTGCCTCCGTCGTTCGTCGTGCCGGAAACGGAAATGTATGGCGAGCCCTTCTCGATACCGGACCCGAAGGAGACCGTGTTCATCTCCTGGTATGACGGCGGCAACGTCTTCCGCTCCGGAGTCACCTATCAGCGCGGTGGCGGCAATGTCTTCTATTTCTCGCCCGGTCACGAGGTTTATCCGATCTACCATCAGGCGGAAGTGCAGACGGTGCTGCGCAATGCCGTGAGGTGGGCCTACAACCCGAACCGCTTTGCGGCTGATCAGTGGGAGCAGCGCAACATCAAGGCCCATGAGCCGATCGTCGTGAAGGGCCCTGTGCTCAGCGGTGCGCTTCAGCAGGGGCGCTAGCGGTCATGCGGCTTCTCATCATCGGCACCGGCAGCATGGCTGCCGCCCACGCCGCTAACTTCAAGAAGATCAAAGGCATCAAGATCGTCGCCACGGTCGAGACGAACGCTGCCCGGCGCGCGGCCTTCGCCACGGAACACGGCATCGCCAACGCGTTTGGCGACCTCGACGAGGCGATCCGCTGGGGCGAGTTCGATGCCGCCGCCAACGTCACGCCCGACGCCGTCCACCACCCGACCACGATGAAACTCATCGCCGCCGGCAAGCATGTGTTCTGTGAGAAGCCGCTGGCGACCAGCTATCCGCTGGCGAAGCAGATGGCCGACGCGGCAGAGAAGCGCGGCCTGATCAACATGGTCAATCTGACCTATCGCTCGTCGCCCGCCGTGCACAAGGCGCGTGAGCTTGCCACCAGCGGCGCGCTTGGCATCGTCCGCCACTTCGAGGCCGAGTACCTGCAGAGCTGGCTGGTTGGCAAGCACTGGGGCGACTGGCGCAGCGATGACCGCTGGCTGTGGCGGCTGTCGACCGAGCATGGCTCGAAGGGAGTTGTCGGCGATATCGGCATCCATATCGTTGACTTCGCGACCTTCGCCGCCGGCAGCGACATCGCCACCATGGCGCCGATCGTGAAGACCTTCCACAAGGCGCCGCGCGACAAGATCGGCAAGTACAAGCTCGACGCCAACGACAGCTTCGTCATGGGCGCCGAGCTGCAGAACGGCGCGCTGGGCACCATCCAAGCGTCCCGTTTTACCACCGGCTACGCGAACGAACTCTATGTCACGCTCTACGGCGACAAGGGTGCGGTCAAGATCCACACCGACGGCAAGAAATCGTCACTCGAGCTTTGCACGGGCGCGGATATCGAGACGATGACCTGGCGCACGGTGAAATGCCCACCGGTGCCGACCACCTACCAGCGCTTTGCGACGGCGCTCGCCACCGGCAAGAACGGAGATCCCGACTTCCGCCGCGCTGCCGACGTCCAAAAGGTTCTCGACGCCCTCGTCAAGGCAGGCGAATCCCCCAAGGGGCTGGTGAAGCTCAAGTAGCCCTGCGAGGGCCGACCGGAACGAGTCCCTCCCCTTTCCCGCCGGCGCGGAGAAGGCAGCTTCCGGGCCGACAGACGATGAGCGTCGATTGGACCTAGTTCACGATGCTGATCGTCAAGCCGTCGTAGCCCTTGTCGCCGACCGTCTGGAGGGCCGTCGTGCTGAGGCGCTTGTCGCCAGCGATGCGGTCCACGAGCGCGTGCACTCCCTGGACACTGGCGTCGCGGCTCTTGAGGTCCGCGACCGCGCCGCCCCGCACCACATTGTCGACGATGATGAGGCTCCCCGGCCGGGTCAGCTTCAGCGCCCAGTCGAAGTAATCGGCGTTGCTTGGCTTGTCGGCGTCGATGAAAACCAGATCGAAAGCCGGGCCCTTCTCCGCCGCGAGCTTCGGCAGCAGGTCAATGGCGCGGCCGAGCCTCAGTTCGATCACATCCGCCAGGCCTGCCCGTGCGAAATTGGCCTTCGCGACCTCGGCATGCTTCGGATCGACTTCGAGCGTGATCAGCTTCCCGCCCTTGGGAAGCGCTCGCGCCATCCAGATCGAGGAGTAGCCGCCCAGCGTTCCGACCTCGAGTATCCGCTTGGCGCCGATAGCCTTTGCCAGGATGTGCAGCAGCATGCCCTGATTGGCCGCAACGTTGATGGATGGCAGGCCGGCCGCGTGGCTGGCTTCCAGTGCCCCGGCGAGCGCCTTGTCCTTCGGCAACAGGCGCTCTCCGAAGTACGCATCCACGTCGGACCATTGTTTAGTCATGAGCCTTCTCCTCAAGAACCAATCGTTGCCGGACAGCAACAGGTGCGGCAAAAGCGCAATTAGATATCTAGTCGAATCTTGCAGGTGTTCGCAGCATGCGGCATTCAACGCTTAGTGGAATCTGCGGCGGCGATCTGACTTGGAGACTTGCTTGAAAGGGTTTGCCCGCCGCCTTGGCGCCTTTCTGGCCATTGCCCTGACCACTTTGCTGGTAGCCGGCGCGGCTCAGGCGAAGTTCGTGCAGGTCTGGGACTCCGATCAGCAGAAGATGCTGATCTACAATACCGACGATCCCGGCAATACTCTCCACTCCTTCGTTCCGATCACCCGCCAGACGATCGACTACACCGGTCCCTACGGGCCGAACACGATCGTCGTGAACACCGCCGAACGGCGCCTGTACTATGTCATGCCCGGCGGACAGGCGCTGGTATACGGCATCGGCGTCGGGCGGGAAGGTTTCACGTGGTCGGGCACTGACCGCGTTTCGCGCAAGGCCGAGTGGCCGACCTGGACACCGCCGGCCGTCATGGTGGCCCGCGAGCGCGCGCACGGCATCGTCCTCCCTGCCACCATGAAGGGCGGCGAGGACAATCCGCTGGGCGCCCGGGCGCTCTACATCGGCGCCCGCATCTATCGCATCCACGGAACGGCCGAACCCTGGACTATCGGACAGGCGGTGTCCTCGGGCTGCATCCGGCTGACCAACGACGACATTATCGACCTCTACGACCGCGTCGCGGTTGGCACGAAGGTGGTCGTACTGAATTGAGGGGCGTACCCTCGGGGCAGGAGAAGCCGGCGGATTCGTTCGCCGGCTTCTTCTATTTCCGGGCTAGCGGCTCAGCCCTTTCGCCTGCAACTCAGCGAGATATTCCGCCCACAGGGTCTCGCGCTCGTCGCCCAGGCGCCGGAGATAGGGCCAGGCGAAGATGCCGGTCGAATGGCCATCGTCGAAGGTGAGCCTGACGGCGTAGTTGCCCACCGGGTCGATTGCCACAATCGCGACGTTACTCTTGCCCGGAACGGTGACGCGCTGCTCCGGACTGTGTCCCTGCACTTCGGCTGAAGGCGACAATACGCGCAGCATCTCCGCCGGAAGGTCGTGGACGACGCCATCGTCGAAGGCGACAACCAGCGTGCGCCGGTCGCGCTTCAGGCGTATCTCGGTTGGCCACGCGCTATTGCCGCTCATCGAGCTCTGGCATAGGCGTTCGGCGTGCCGGCTGCAACGGAGGCCCAATCATGGCTGCGTCCTATGATGTCATCGTCGTTGGCGTCGGCGGGATGGGCTCGGCCGCCTGCTACCAGCTCGCCCAGCGCGGCAAGCGCGTGCTCGGCCTGGAGCGTTTCGACATTCCGCACGCCAACGGTTCCTCGCATGGCGTTACGCGCGTCATCCGCCTCGCCTACTACGAGAGCCCGGTCTACGTGCCGATGCTTAGACGCGCGTTCGAGCTGTGGCGGGAGACGGGGTCGCAGTTCGGCGAGCAGCTTCTCCATGTCACCGGCGGCCTCGACGCCTCGTGGGACAACGGCCGCGTCTTCATGGGCTCGCTGCAGTCGTGCCAGGAACATGGGCTGCCGCACGAGGTGCTGACCGGAGCCGAGGTCAACGAGCGCTTCCCCGGCTATCACCTGCCCGCCAGCCACCACGCCGTCTTCCAGCCTGACGCCGGCTTCGTGCTTTCCGAGCGGGCGATCGTCGCGCACGTCGAAATGGCGGTTGCGGCCGGCGCCGAGATTCACGCGCGCGAGCAGGTGCTGGAATGGGAGCCAATCGCAGGTGGAGGCGTGCGGGTGGTCACCGATCGCGGACGCTACGAAGCGGCGCGGCTCATCCTGTCGCCTGGCGCCTGGGTGTCGTCGTTCGTGCCGGAGCTGGAGCCGTTCGCCGTGCCCGAGCGTCAGGTCGTAGGATGGTTCCAGCCAAGTGCGCCGGCGAAGTTCGGGCCCGATGCCTTCCCCGTTTCGATCATCGAGGTCGACGAGGGGCACTACTACATGCTGCCCGTGTTCGGCATTCCCGGCCTCAAGCTCGGCCGCTACCATCATCTCAACGAGCGCGGCCCGGCTGATACGCTATCGCGCGACGTCGGCGAGGAAGACGAGGAAGCGCTGCGCTGGTGCCTCAGGCGCTACTTCCCGGAAGCGAACGGCCCGGTGATGACGTTGCGCTCCTGCCTGTTCACTGTCACACCCGACGAGCACTTCATCATCGACACGCTGCCCGGCAACGACGACGTGATCGTCGCCTCCCCCTGCTCCGGTCACGGCTACAAGTTCGCCAGCGTGGTCGGCGAGATTCTTGCCGATCTCGCCACGACCGGGCGCAGCCGCTTCGACCTGTCGATGTTCCGCATGACGCGCTTCCGCGCCTAGTACGGAATCTCCTCGGGCCGCGTCACGGTCACGTGCAGGTCGTTCACCAGGCCGTCGTGCAGCGAATACACCCAGCCGTGGACGCTGAGTGGCTGGCCGCGCGTCCATGCTTCCTGCACGAACACGTCCGACGCCACGTTCCTGACCTGCCGGATCACATTCAGCTCGCAGAGCCGGTCCAGCCGTTGGCGGTTGTCGGGGATCATGTCCAGCTCATGGCTGTGGTCATGCGCTACTTCGCGGATCGGGTGCAGCCAATGGTCGATGAGGCCGCGGCGCTTGCCGTCGACCGCCGCGCTGATGCCGCCGCAGCCATAGTGGCCGACCACGAGAACGTGCTTCACCTTCAGCACGTCGACCGCGAACTGCAGCACCGACAGGTAGTTGGCATCCTGCGGCGGAGCGAGGTTGGCGACGTTGCGGTGAACGAAAAGCTCGCCCGGATCCAGGTCGACAATTTCGTTCGCCGGCACCCGGCTGTCCGAGCAGCCGATCCAGAGGTACTCCGGCGCCTGTTGCGCCTCCAGCCGCCGGAAGAAACCCGCGTCGGCGGCCACTTTGCGCGCTGCCCACGCACGATTCTTGGCCTTCAGGTTATCGAGCATCGCCTACTCCACCGCGACCGTGTTCACCAACGGCACTCACTCGACGACAATCCGGGGCGGCGCGCGCCGCGCCTGCGCACTCTGGATCGTCTCCCATGCCCGCGCCGCGATCTCGCGGTACGCCTGCGCATGCGGTCCGCCAGGTTCGGCCACTACGATCGGCGTGCCGGCGTCGGAAAGCTCGCGGATCGCCATTACCAGCGGCACCTCGCCCAGAAACGGCACGCCAAGGCGCTCCGCCTCCTGCTTCGCGCCGCCGTGTCCGAAGATGTCATAGCGCTTGCCGGTATCGGGCGCGATGAACGTGCTCATGTTCTCCACGATGCCGAGCACCGGCACGTCGACGCGGCGGAACATGGCGATGCCCTTGCGGGCGTCAATGAGCGCCAGGTCCTGGGGCGTCGAGACGATGATCGCGCCGGCGAGCGGCACCTGCTGCGCCATGGTGAGCTGCGCGTCGCCGGTGCCCGGCGGCATGTCCACCACCAGCACGTCGAGCTCGCCCCACGCCACTTCGCGCAGCATCTGCGTCAGCGCCGACACCACCATCGGCCCCCGCCAGATCATCGGCGTCTCCTCCTCGACCAGGTAGCCGATCGACATGGTCTGCACGCCGTAAGCCTCCATCGGCTTCAGCATGCGCCCGCCGATCGCCTCCGGCTTGCCGGTGAGATGCAGCAGCCGCGGCAGCGAAGGCCCGTAGATGTCGGCATCGAGGATGCCGACGCGCAGCCCGTTCGCCTTCATCGCCAGCGCGAGGTTTACCGCCGTGGTCGACTTTCCCACCCCACCCTTGCCGCTCGCCACGGCGATGATGGCGCCGACCCCCGGTACCTCCGCCTTGGCCGGCGGCCGCGCGGCGTGCTGATGGCGCGGCGGGCCCGCCGGCGGCGGCGCGGCAGGCCGGGCCGGCGCCGGACCACCGCCCGCTTTCTTCTCGGCAGTGAGCACGATCATCGCCCCCGTCACGCCGGGCAAAGTGCGCACCGCCGTTTCCGCGGCCTGCCGCATCGGCTCGAAGGCGTCGGCGCGCTCGGCCGGCACGGTGATCGAAAACATCACCCGCCCGTTCGCGATCACGATGTCGGAGACCATGCCGCGGCGCACGATGTCACGGTCGTCGTCCGGCCCGCGGATGCCGTGCAGCCGCTGGATTACGGCTTCCTTGTCGACCTCGGCCATGCCTGGAGATTCCTGACGAAGAGACACGCGGAAACTAGACGGACGCCGCAGGCCGTCAACCATGGCCCGCAGGCGTGGCACTCCCTGCAACCGATAGCGTTGCCACTCCCGCCAGTTGGTGGAAATATGGCTCAGTGCTTGCATTACCGGGGGCGACTGCGGTTTTGCACTTCCGTGGGTGACGATCGGCCTCCAGACAAAACTCCAAGGGGACGTACAAATATGCGTTTCGCTAGTAGTGTTCTCGTAGCAGGGGCCGCGCTGCTCGCCGCCACCGGCTTCGCCAGCGCCAAGGACTGGAGCACCATCCGCATCGGCAGCGATGCCACCTATCCGCCCTTCGAGTCGCAGGACTCCAGCGGCAACATCGTCGGCTTCGACATCGACATCATGAATGCCATCTGCGCCGACATCAAAGCCAAGTGCACCTACGTCAACCAGGACTTCGACGGCATCATCCCGGCGCTGCTGGCGAACAAGTTCGATGTGATCGATTCCTCGATCTCGATTACCCCGGAGCGTGAGAAGACTATCGACTTCACCAACAAGTACTACAACACGCCGGCAGCGATCGCGGCCGCCAAGGACAGCGACATCAAGGGCGTGACGAAGGACGACCTCGCCGGCAAGACGATCGGCGTGCAGTCGTCGACCACCCACGCCACCTACGCCGAGAAGACGTTCACCGACTCGACGATCAAGGAATATCCGAACCTCGACGACGCCAAGCTCGACCTCGCCAACGGGCGCCTCGACGCCATCAACGACGACGTCGTCGTGCTCAGCGAATGGGTGGATTCCTCGGACGGCTCCTGCTGCACGATCGTCGGCACGATCAAGCCGGTTCCCGAGATTCACGGCATCGGCGCCGGCTTCGGCGTGCGCAAGGAAGATACCGACCTCAAGGAGCTGCTGAACAAGGGCATCGCGGATATCCGCGCCAACGGCACCTACAAGCAGATCCAGGACAAGTACTTCAAGTTCGACGTCTACGGCGATTGAGACGTGACCTGCGCCGGCGCCCGCGAGGGCCGCCGGCGCTCCATCCGAAGCTTGAGGGGACGTGGGCGAGCTTCTTGGCCTGCTGCAATTCGGGTCCAAAGGCTGGGGCGATGAGCTCCTCGCCGGAACGCTTGTCACCATCGCCCTGTCTCTCGCCACCGTTCCGGTCGGCCTGGTCGTCGGCTTCGTCGTCGCGCTCGGCAAGCAATCGCGCGACCCGCTGGTGCGCGTCGCGGCGCAGATCTACACGACCATCTTTCGCGGTTTGCCCGAACTTCTGACGCTGTTCCTTGTCTATTACGGCGCACAGCTTGGCGTCACCGCTCTCTTCAGCCTTGTCGGCTCCAATTTCCAGATCTCGCCGTTTCTCGCCGGCATGGTCGCGCTCGGGCTGGTGCTGTCAGCCTACGCGAGCGAGGTCTTTCTCTCGGCGTTTCGCGCCATACCGATCGGCCAGTACGAAGCCGCCGCCGCGCTCGGACTGCACCGTGTGCGGACGTTGCGCCTGGTCATCTTCCCGCAGCTCATCCGCCTCGCGCTGCCTGCGCTGTCCAATCTCTGGCTAAACGTGATGAAGGACACCGCGCTGGTCTCGGTCATCACGTTGAACGACCTGCTCCGCCAGACATCGATCGCCGTCGGCACCACCAAGGAGCCGTTCTTCTTCTACACGGTGGCGCTGCTCATCTACCTCGTCCTCTCGGTGCTCGCCTCGATCGGCATCTGGCGCATCGATGTCTGGGCGTCGCGCGGCATGGTGCGCCGATGACTGCCGTCGCCGTCGATCGCCCGGGACGGCCGCACGTCGCGCATACGCGCCGTGTGTCGACGCTCGGCATCATCCTCATCGGCCTCTGGATCGTGCTTGCGCTGCTGCTCGTCTGGGCGCTGGCGCACTCGATCACCGGCGACCGCCTTGCAACCTTCGGCGGGCGCTTCTTTTCCGGCTTCCGTACGACCATCGAGCTGGTCGTGCTGTCGGTGTTGATCGGGGCGGTCATCTCGGTCCCGGTTGCCGCCGGCCGCCTGTCCCGCAATCGCATCATCGGGACACTGGCCTATTGCTACTCCTACTTCTTCCGTGGCTCTCCCCTCATCGCCCAGCTCTTCCTGATCTACTACGGCGCCGGCGAATTTGCGGGGCCGCTGAAGTCGATCGGATTGTGGTGGTTCTTTCGCGATGCTTTCAACTGCGCCGTGCTTTCGTTTGCGCTGAACACCGCTGCCTATCAGTCCGAGATACTGTCGGGCTCCATCCGCAATATTCCGCATGGCCAGCGCGAGGCAGCGACGGCGCTTGGGCTGCACCGCTGGGTCATCATCTGGAAGATCGTGTTGCCGCAGGCACTGGTGGTTGCGTTGCGCCCTTACGGCAACGAGGTGGTGTTGATGATCAAGGCGTCGGCCGTCGCGGCCATCGTCACGGTGCTCGATTTGATGGGGCAGACCCGCTTCATATTTTCCAAGACCTACGATCTGTCCTTCTATCTGTGGGCCGCTCTGTTCTATTTTGTGCTGGTCGAGCTGCTCGGCCGCGCCATCAACGCGATCGAGCGGCGCATCACCCGCCACCACATCCGATAGATATAGCCATGTCCAAAGTCGCATTCATTGGCCTCGGGGTCATGGGGTACCCCATGGCCGGGCATCTCGCCGTCCGCGGCGGGCACGATGTCACCGTCTTCAACCGCACGGCGGCGAAAGCCGAGAAATGGGCGGCGCAGCACAAGGGAAAGACCGCCCCGACGCCGAAGGCCGCGGCGGCCGGCGCCGACTTCGTTTTCACCTGCGTCGGCAACGACGATGACCTTCGCTCGGTCGTGCTGGCCGATGACGGCGCGCTGGCCGGCATGAAGTCCGGCGCGGTCCTCATCGACAACACCACGGCGTCGGCGATCGTCGCACGCGAGATCGGCGCGGCGGCTGCCGCCGGGAGCGTCGGTTTCCTCGACGCGCCGGTGTCCGGGGGACAGGCCGGCGCGGAGAACGGCCAGCTCACGGTCATGGTCGGCGGCGACGAGACGACCTTTGCGAAGGCGCAACCGGTCATCGCGGCGTACGCCAAGATGGTCGGGCTGATGGGCCCGGTCGGCGCCGGCCAGCTCACCAAGATGGTCAACCAGATCTGCATTGCCGGCGTCGTTCAGGGTCTGGCCGAGGGCGTCCACTTCGCCAAGCGCGCCGGCCTCGACGTCGAGAAGGTCGTCGGCGTCATCGCCAAGGGCGCTGCGCAATCGTGGCAGATGGAAAACCGCTACAAGACCATGACCGCCGGCAAGTTCGATTTCGGTTTCGCCGTCGACTGGATGCGCAAGGACCTGTCGATCGCGCTGGCCGAGGCGCGCGGGAATGGCGCCCAGTTGCCGATTGCCGCCCTCATCGACCAGTTCTACGCCGAGGTGCAGGCCATGGGCGGCAGGCGCTGGGACACTTCCAGCCTCATCGCCCGCCTCGAGCGGGATTGATGCCGGCGGCGCGACCGCCATCGATCGATGCCGAAGCGGTGATTGCCGAGCTGCGCGGCATGGGCTCGGAGGCGAATCGCGCCGGCATGGCTCGTTTCGGCATCAAGACCGACCGTGCCTTCGGTGTCTCGATGGAAGCGCAGCGGCCCCTCGCCCGTCGCTATCGCGGCGACCACAGGCTGGCACAGGCGCTTTGGGCGAGCGGTTGGCATGAGGCCCGCATCCTGGCGGCCCTCATCGACGACCCGCAGCAGGTGACCCGGCGGCAGATGAATCGCTGGGCCGCCGACTTCGATTCCTGGGACGTCTGCGACCAGGCATGCATGAAGCTGTTCGCGCGCACGCCCTTCGTTGCCGATCGTGTTGCCCGGTGGGCGCGCGACAGGCGCGAATTCGTCCGCCGCGCTGCGTTTGCGACGATTGCCGGGTACACCGTCACTGCGAAGACGGCGCCCGACCCGGAATTCCTCGCTTTCCTGCCGCTGATCGAGGCTGCAGCTGACGACCGGCGCAACTTCGTGAAGAAAGCCGTGAACTGGGCGTTGCGCCAGATCGGCAAGCGATCGCCGTCCCTGCACAGGCCGGCGCTCATGCTTGCGCGCCGGCTGGCGGCTTCCGACGATCCCGCAGCCCGCTGGATCGGGAAGGATGCGGTGCGCGAACTGACCGATCCGGCGCAGCTCGCCCGCATCGCCCGGCGGTCGCGCTAGGCCGCGGCGGGCTTTGCCTTTTCCTTCTCGACGGCGATGTAGCTCAACGGGACGGCGGTCGTGTACTTGATCTGCTCCATGGCGAACGTCGTGGAGACGTCCGAGATGTCGATCTTGGCGATCAGCCGCTTGTAGAAGCCGTCGTAAGCGTCAATGTCCGGCACGACGACGCGCAGCAGATAATCCACCTGCCCGACCATGCGGTAGAATTCGACCACCTCCGGCATGTCCTGGATAACCTCGGCGAAACGCCGCAGCCACTCCTCGTTGTGCTGGTTGGTGGTGATCGAGACGAACGCCGTAACGCGGGTGTTGACCTTCTTGGGGTCGAGCAGGGCTACGCGTCCGATGATGACACCGTCCTCTTCGAGCTTCTGGATGCGCCGCCAGCAGGGGGTGGTCGACAGTCCCACCCGTCGGCCGATTTCGGCAACCGGCACAGTGGCGTCTTCCTGGAGGATCTGGAGAATCTTGCGATCGAGGCGGTCAACCATGGCAAAGTCTCTGAAAATGAGGAATTTCTACTATTGACGCACCGGCGGGGCGCAGTTTGTAGAAATATATTCTGCCAATGTCAACGGCGCCCGCCGCGACTCCGCTCAAATCGGCGCCAGCTCGTAGTCTGAAATTAAGCCTTGGTCGGTCATTTTCAGCCTGCGAATGGAGCCTCGGGGCCACGCCGGAAAATGACGTCCGCGACGGCGGAGAGCGAGAAGACAACAGCCAGCCGCGAGCGGGCCGAGCGCCGCCGGTCGGTCACGCGCACCGTGCGCGAGACGCGAGAGCGGCTGACTGCGGGCGGCGATGCCCGCCCGGCATTCGACTACGAGCTTGCCCTCACCTTTGCGCGTAATCAGGCGAGCATCGCGCTCGCCATGCCGCTGCTCATCCTCATCGTTGCCGCGGCGTCGCTGCTCTGGGTGGACGCGCGGCTGGTCGCAGCCTGGGCCATCCTGGCGTTCGCCGCGAACTTCCTGCTGCTGACGCTCTCCCGCCGTTTTCTTGCCGTGCGCGGCGCGGCGCTGCCCGTCGGCAGGTGGATTCGCCGCTTCTTCCTGGCGGAGCTGTTTTGCGGCTTCAGCTGGGCCGTGCTCATGCTGCTCCTTCCACGCACGGCCGACGATGCCCCGCTGCTGGTGTTCCAGTTCGCCACGATGCTGATCGTGCTGGCGGTCGTGACCTCGCTCGCCTCGACCCTCATCCCGGTCGCCGCGGCGGGCACTTTGCCTCTCAGCCTCACGGTCGCCGTTCTCTTCGCCTCGCGCGGCACCGTGGTGTTCGCGGTCCTCGGCGCCATGGCGGTGGTGGCGCAGCTTTTCTTTCTGGTGCTCGCCTCGCGTCTCAACAACGCAACGCTGGCGATGTTCGAGTTTCGTGCCGAGAAGGACCTGCTCATCGCCGAACTCGGCACGGCGAAATCGATCTCGGATGAATCGCGCCGCCGCGCCGAGGAAGCCAATCTCGCCAAGTCGCGTTTCCTTGCCACCATGAGCCACGAGCTGCGCACGCCGCTCAACGCCATTCTCGGCTTCTCCGAGATCATCAAGAACGAGGTGCTCGGGCCCGTCGGCAACGCCCAGTACAAGGACTACGTCGGCGATATTCACGCCAGCGGCCAGCACCTGCTCAACCTGATCAACGAGATCCTCGACCTGTCGCGCATCGAAGCCGGCCGCTACGAGTTGCACGAGGAGCCGGTCAACCTCGTCTACATCGTCGAGGAGTGCCAGCACCTGATGCAGTTGCGCGCCAAATCCAAGAACATCACGATCAGCGAAGACTACGCGCGCAACCTGCCGCGCTTGTGGGCCGACGAACGCGCCGTCCGCCAGGTCGCGCTCAACCTGCTCAGCAACGCCATCAAGTTCACCCAGAGCGGCGGCGAGATCTCGATCCGCGTCGGCTGGGCAGAGGGCGGCGGCCAGTTCCTGTCGATCCGCGACAATGGCCCTGGTATCCCGGAAGAGGAGATCCCGATCGTGCTCTCCTCGTTTGGCCAGGGTTCGATCGCGATCAAGAGCGCCGAGCGCGGCGCCGGCCTAGGCCTGCCGATCGTGCAGGCGCTCATGCAGATGCACGACGGCTCCTTCGAGCTGCGTTCGCGGCTGCGCGAGGGTACCGAGGCGACCGCCATCTTCCCGCAGTCGCGCGTGATGGAGCCGCTGCCGCCGATCGATCGCGAACCGCCGCCAAGGCGCGGTGGCTGGCTCCGCGCCGGCTAGCCTTCGCTGCCCTTCGTCGCGACGCCGGCCTGCTCGAACGTCGCCATGCCGGCATGCAGCGCCGCCGCGGCCTTGACGATGCCGGCAGCCAGCGCGGCCCCGGTCCCTTCGCCCAGCCGCATGCCGAGATCGAGCAGCGGCACCTTGCCCATCTGTGCCAGCGCCTTGCGATGCGCCGGCTCGGCCGACACGTGCCCGAACAGGCAATGATCCAGCGCGGCCGGATCGGCGGCGTAGAGCACCGCCGCCGAGGCCGTCGCGACAAAGCCATCGACGATCACCGGCACGCGGTTCATGCGCGCCGCGAGGATCGCGCCGGTCATGGCGGCCAATTCCCGCCCGCCGACCCGGCGCAGCACCTCGAGCGGATCGCCGAGGTGGCGGGCGTGCAGCGCCAGCGCGCGGTCCACCGCGTCGGCCTTGCGTGCTATGCCCGGCGTATCGAGCCCGGTCCCGGGCCCTACCCAGTCCTTGCCGTCGCCGCCGAACAGCGCCGCAAAGATAGCGGCCGCAACGGTCGTGTTGCCGATACCCATCTCGCCGATGCAGAGCAGGTCCGTGCCGGCGATCGCCTCCATCCCAAAGGCCATCGTGGCGGCACAGTCGCGCTCATCCAGCGCCGCGGTCTGGGTGATGTCGCCCGTCGGGATATCGAGAGCGAGGTCGTAGACCTTGAGCGACAGGTCGTAGGCCCGGCAGATCTGATTGATTGCCGCTCCGCCCGCCGCGAAATTGTCGACCATCTGGCGCGTCACGGCCGCGGGAAATGCGGATATGCCCTGCGCCGTGACCCCATGGTTGCCGGCGAAGATCGCGACCAGCGGGCGATTTACCACCGGCGGCGCCCTGCCCTGCCAGGCGGCGAGCCACTCGACCAGCGATTCGAGGCGGCCGAGCGAGCCGGCCGGTTTGGTCAGCACCGCGTCGCGGGCCCGCACCCTGGCCACCGCGGCTTCGTCGGCGGTCGGCATCTGCCTGAGCAGCGCGCGGAAATCATCGAATGGCAGACCCGAGGAGGCAGCAACCACGACGGACCCCGCAATTTGGCTTGAATCGGCGGCATTTGCCGGTCAGGGGCGAGGTTCTATAACCTTGCGCCAATCGCCCGCAAGCCGCTTTGCCGCGGCTAAAACGCAGGGGAAGCCCAAGGATGAGCGAACGCCAGCCGGTGCCGAACGAGATCGGCGTTGCGGTGGACGAGTTACGCGGCGCTGCCGCCTTTCTTACGCGGCTGCCGGCGCGCTGGTTTCGCGTCGATCCATCGGTGGCGCCGGATTTCCGCCAGGCGGCCCGCGTATTCCCGGTTATCGGCGGCCTCATCGGGCTTGCGGCGGGCATTGTCCTGGTCGTTGCCTCGGCTCTCGGGATTCCACCCCTCGTGGCGGCGGTTCTTGCCGTCGGCACCACCGTCCTCATCACAGGCGGCCTGCACGAAGATGGCCTTGCCGATTTCGCGGACAGTCTCGGTGGCACGACCACCGAGAAGAAACTGGAGATCATGGATGACAGCCGGATCGGCACCTATGGCGCGGTCGCGCTGCTGATCTCGGTCGTCGGACGCATCGCCGCCATCAGCGCGATCGTCGCTGCCGGCGGTCCGGTCCGCGCCACCTTCGCGCTGATTGCGGCGGAAGCCGTCTCTCGCGCCGCGATGGTGCGGCTGTGGCACGATCTGCCGGCCGCGCGCCTCGGCGGCCTGTCCAATGACGCCGGCACGCCTGACCAGAATGCCATGCTGGTCGCGCTTGCCGTCGCAGCGGTCATCGCGATTGTCTTCTCGCTGCCGGCGATCGGACTCTGGGCGACAATTCTGGCCGCTGCCCTCTCGGCCGCGGCCACCTATGGCGCTGTCCGCATCACTGCCCGCACGCTTGGCGGGCGCACCGGCGACACCATCGGCGCCTGCCAGCAAATCGCGGTTGTTGCGTTCCTTGTCGGCGCCTCCGCCATCTGATCGCGCAGCGATGCGCAGCCCGTGTGTGCGCCTGTGCACGCTCGATCCAGGCCGTGGCATCTGCGTCGGCTGTGGCCGCACGCTCGCCGAGATCGGGAGCTGGCTGCGCTATAGTGACGAGGAACGCCGCGCCATCATGGCTGTTCTGCCGGAGCGGCTGAAGCGGCCGCCGACACCATGAGCGATCCGCGGCTGCCGCGTTCGGCTTTCCGCTTTGTCGTCCTCGTGGCGATCGTGGTGGCGCTTGCCGTTGCGCTGGCCGCCGGCAATGCCGCCGGAACCACGCTGGACTTCAGCAACTACGATCTCGCCCGCACCGGATACCTCGTGGCGCTTCTCCTCTTCGTCGGCTCGGCCCTTTTCGGGCGCGGGCTTGGTCTCGGCTACGCGGTCAAGACCGCGGCCGGCTGGCTGGGCATCCTGCTCATCATCGTCGGCGCCTACGCCTATCGCGATGAACTCGCGATCGTCGGTGGCCGTGTCCTCGGCACGCTGGCGCCGGGCCTGCCGATCTCCGGTCCACTTGCCGGCGAGCCGCGATCCGCGGTCGTCATCAACCGGGGGCTCAACGGCCATTTCGCGGTGCGCGCCACCGTCGACCGGCGCCGCATGACGATGATGGTCGATACCGGTGCGAGCTTCCTCACCCTGACCAGCGAAGACGCCGCGGCCATCGGGATCGACGCCAAGACCCTGCGCTTCGACATCCCGGTGCAGACCGCCAACGGCATGATCCGCGCCGCGCCCGTGACCATCGACAAGGTAGCGATCGGCTCCATCCAGCGCGCGGACGTGAAGGCTCTGGTCGCTCCGCCGCAGGCGCTCGACCAGAGCCTGCTTGGCATGAGCTTCCTCGATACGCTGGCGAGCTATGCCATTTCCGGCGACCGCCTGGTTCTGACGCCATAGCCGCGACCACGCATTGCGCGGCGCGGATGGTTCAGGCCGCAGCCATCTCTTCCCGATTGGCGGCAGGCGCCGTGGCAACCGCGGCCAGCGCCGCGCGCACCACTTCCACGCCGGCGCCCGGCTTGATCGCGTCCACGGTCAGGATGCGCCGCCACGCCCGTGCGCCGGGCGCACCATGGAACAGGCCGAGCATGTGGCGGGTGATGTGCGACAGCCGCTCGCCATTCGCCACCATCGTGCCGATGTAGTCCAGCATCGCCGCGACCGCCTCTGCAGGCTCCTTCGCGCCGGCCCCATCGAGGAAGCCCGCGATCTCCGCCAGCACCGCCGGGTCAGGGGAGGCGGCGCGTCCCAGCATCACGCCGTCGACGTGATCGAGATGCGCCATCGCGGCCGCGGCGGTGGTGACGCCGCCGTTGATGCCGACGAATACATCCGGCAGGCGCTGCTTGAGGCGATAGACGCGGGCGTAATCCAGCGGCGGCACGTCGCGGTTCTGCTTCGGGCTCAGCCCCGAGAGCCAGGCCTTGCGCGCGTGCACCCAGATGCCGTCGACGCCGGCCGCGATCACCGCGTCGGCGAGCGCGTCCAGCGCCGCTTCGGGATCCTGCTCGTCGACGCCGAGCCGGCATTTCACGGTGACCGGCACCGGAACCGCCGCCTTCATCGCGGCGACGCACTCGGCCACCAGCGCCGGCGTCTTCATCAGGCAGGCGCCGAAGGTTCCTGACTGCACGCGATCGGACGGGCAGCCGACGTTGAGGTTGATCTCGTCATAACCCCAGTCCGTCGCTATCGCGGCCGCCCTGGCGAGCTTCGTGGGATCGCATCCGCCGAGCTGAAGGGCCAGGGGGTGTTCGCCACCCGAAAATCCGAGCAGCCGGTCGAGATCGCCATGCAGGATCGCGTCCGGCGTCAGCATCTCGGTGTAAAGCAGCGCGCCGGGCGCGAACTGCCGGTGGAAGAACCGGCAGTGGCGGTCGGTCCAATCCATCATCGGAGCGACGGCAAGGCGGGGGCGCGGGGTCATGGCGGAGGTGAGATGGACCGCGGCCGCGTCAAAGTCCAGCCCGGGCTCAGAAATGCCGGGCAAGCGCGCGGGCGAGGTCGCCGTTGGGCGATACCCGCACCTCCCCAAGCCCGAGCCACCCTGCCATCAATCGCAGCTCCGACGCCACGTCGGTCGCCAGGCCATGATGGTCCGCACCTGCCTCGGCATGCGATCCCCTTACGGCCAGGATCCCGGCGCCGCGTTCGGCTTTCAGGTCGAGGCGCGCGGCGAGCCGTCCGCGATGCAGGAACGGCAGCACGTAGTAGCCGTACTTCCGCTGCGGCTGCGGCGTGTAGATCTCGATGCGATAGTGGAAGCCGAACAGCCGCTCGGCGCGTGGCCGGAAGAACACCAGCGGGTCGAACGGCGAGAGCAGCGCGCTCGCCGTCACCCGGCGCGGCATGTCCGCGCCGGCCGCGAGATACGCCGGCTTGTCCCATCCGTCCACGGTCACTGGCCGGATGGCGCCCTCCTCCACCAGCTCCGCGATCGCGCGCCGTGTCTCCTGCGGCGGCAGGCGAAAGTAATCGCGGATGTCGAGCTCGGTGCCGATGCCGAGCGCCCTGGCGCCGGCCAGCGCGAGCGCCCGGATAGCCTCGCGCTCGCCGGGCGTCGGCAGCGCCAGCACTTCCGCCGGTATCACCCGCTCGGTGAGGTCGTAGACGCGCTCGAAGCCGCGCCGGCCGGCGGAAGTCACCTCGCCCGTCCAGAACAGCCGCTCGAGCGCGCCCTTTCCCTTTGTCCATCCCCACCACGGGCCGGACCGCTTGCCGGGATCCTCGAGCTCGCTCGCCGCCAGCGGCCCGCGCCGCTCGATCTCGCGGAGCACCTGGCGGTAGTACTTCTCGCGTGCGCGATGCTCCGCGGCGCGGGCTGGCGTGCTGGTCTCGTAGCGGGCGGCGCGCGCCATGCGCCAGCGCAGCAGCGGGTGGTAGGCCAGCGGCAGCAGGCAGGCCTCGTGCGCCCAATACTCGAACAGCGTGCGGTGTCTGCCGTGCGTGAAGCCGTGCCGGTCGAGAGCGGCGCGGTCGTAGTCGCCCAGCCGCGAGAACACCGGCAGGTAGTGCGAGCGCACCAGCACGTTGACCGAATCGATCTGGAGGAAGCCCAGCCGGTCGATCGTCGCGGCGACGCCCGGCCAGCGCGATCTCCCCGCCGGTTTGGCGCCGGCAAAGTCCTGCGCCGCGAGCGCCACGCGGCGCGCCTCGGCGAGGCTCAGAATATCCTTCGGCGGCGGGAGTTCGGCGGCCATGCCGCCCGCTTATGCCAAGCGGGCGGGCAGCGCGGCAAGCTCAGGCGTTGACGACGGCCCTGAGGTGCGCGTCCAGCGCCTGGACGCGATTGCGCTCGGTGATCAGGCCGTCGATATCGTCCGCCGGCACCGGACGGCTGACGAGGAAGCCCTGCACGTACTCGCAATGGATCAGGCGCAGCAGCTTGAGCTGATCCTCGTTCTCGATGCCCTCGGCAATAACCGACAGTTCGAGCGCGTCGCCGAGCGAAACCAGCGACTGGATCAGCGCGTTGGCGGTCGCGTTGATGCCGATGTCGCGGACGAACGAGCGGTCGATCTTCAGGGTGTCGAACGGGAACTGGCGCAGGTAGCCGATCGAGGAGAAGCCGGTGCCGAAATCGTCGAGCGAGAGCTCGAAGCCGGCTTCCTTCAGCTTCGCCAGCTTGCGCTGGGCGATCGTCGGGTTGGTGACGAGAATGCCCTCGGTCAGCTCGAGGTTGAAGCGCGACGGGCTGTGGCCATGGCGCTCGACGATCTGGCTGATCTCGTCGGCGAATCCCGGATCGCGGAGCTGCACCGGCGAGACGTTGATGCCCATCTCGATGCCCGGCCAGCGATGCAGGTCTTCCGCCGCCTGGCTGACGACGAAGCGGCCGATGTCATGGATGAGGCCCGTCTCCTCGGCGACCGGAATGAACAGCGCCGGCGACACGGCGCCGAACTCCGGCGAGGTCCAGCGCACCAGCGCCTCCAGCGCCGTGACCGCGCCATCGCTCGCGCGCACGATCGGCTGGTAGAACACCTTGAGCTCGTGCCGCTCGATGGCGCGGCGCAGGCCGGTCTCGATCTGCTTCTTCTCGAGCGCCCCGGTCTCCATCGTCGGGTGATAGACGACCGCTTCGCGCTCGGCGCCGTTCTTGGCCTGATACATGGCAAGGTCGGCGCGGCGGATCACTTCCGACGGCTTGATTCCCGCCTCCTCGGCGATGGCGTAGCCGACCGAAATCGTGACGTGGAACTCGAAACCGCAGATCGTGAACGGCTTGTCGATCGAGTGGGCGATGCGATTGGCGCACTCGGCGGCGGTGGCGTCGTTGCCGCCGGTGATCAGCGACACCGCGAACTCGTCGCCGCCGATGCGGGCGAGCGAGGCACCTTCCGGCAGGATCGAGACGATGCGCCGGGCGAGCGCGCGCACAAGGTCATCGCCGCCGTGGTGGCCGATGGAATCGTTGACCGCCTTGAAGCCGTTGACGTCGAGATAGACGACCGCGAGCTGGCCCTCGGCGCATGCCCGCTCATAGGCCGGCGTCTCCAGCAACTCGCCGAAGCCGGTGCGGTTCATGAGGCCGGTCATGGAATCGGTGCGGGCGGCGATCACGGCCTGCCGTTCGCTGTCGGTCAGCGCGATCGCGACCTTGCGGGCGCGGAAAGCGGTGGTCAGCGCGACGACGCAGAACAGCGCCAGCGCGATGCTCACCGGCGGCAGCGCCTGGATGATCAGGGCGTTGCCGGGTTTCGGCGGCGTCCAGTCGAAATAGCCGATGGTCTTGCCGATCAGGTTCTGAATGGCCGGCTCGCCACCGGGCGCGGTCGTGGCGCGGACGAAGTGCAGGTCGTCAATCAGGAACGCCGTGCCGAGATCGTGCAGGCGCTGGTTCTGGAGATACTGGCCGAAGACGATGATCGGCAGGTCCGACGCCTTGACGTCGGCGGCTTTCGAGACCGGCACGAGGTGCTGGATCGAGATCATCATCGGCACGGATGGCGTGTCGATGTAGATGACGCTTTTGGCGGCGAAATTCTCGACCGGCAGTTTGTCCGCCAGCTTCTTGATCTCGGCCATCTTGCCGGGCGTGATGATCTTGTCGATCGAGTCCGGCGCGCCGTCGATGAGCCACTCGTAGTCGGGATTGACCGTGCCGTCGGGCGCGGCGATCGCCAGCATGTCGGCGATGCTGGTGTCCGTAATGCCGGTGCCGACGTTGGCGTCGATCCAGTCCTTGTCGTTGCGGTTGTAGGCGTCGTATGCCTCTTCCCACCAGCCGTAGTCGTTGGCCAGCGATGCCAGGCGCTTGCCCATCGATTGCACCCCGCCCACGACCATGGTCTGGGTGCTCTCGGCGGCCTGTTCGTTATGCTTGTGCGCCATCCAGCCGATGGTGATCAGCACGGTGCCGATCGTGATGACGATGCCGCCAATGAGGTTGGCGGTGATCCGCCCGGTGATTGCTCGCGCCATAAGCTCCGTCCGCAACGCCCCTTTCGACAGGACGCTACGGCGGTCGGCTTGCGTTAGGCTTAAGGGGCGGTCCGTTCAGGCTATCCACAGGCCGGTTTCCGGCCGCTTATTGCCGATATGGTTAACGCCTAGTGAAACAAGGTGAATTTCGCGCGGCGAGCCGGCTGAACAAGATTTCGTGCGGCCGGCCATGGTTGACAGCGAGTTAATCCCGGCGACTAATCGTGCTGCGGCGGAATTGTAAGTGTGGTGTACGCGTACGTGTACGAGGAGGCGTATATGAGCTTGGCGGATTTCGCGCGGGCGGATTCTGTCGCTGAGCCGGCTCCGCAGGGCGGCGTTGAGCGCTGCCCGTTTCACAAGCAGAGCGATCCCTTCGAGACCTGGCTTGAAAGCGGCTTGCAGTGCATGGCCGGCAAGCGCGAGTTTCGCCTGGGCCGTTACCACGTCGCCCGCTTCCGCAATGGCGCTGAATACGCCGCCGCGCTTGCCGCCTTTCGCCATGCCGTGGCCGAGCACCAGAAGACCGGCTTCCTTGCGATCCTGACGAGCGACCGGCACTTCGCGACCGCTGAGCAGGAGCTGCGCTTTCTCGGAGCGGCAATGGAAGAAGCCGGCCTCACCGCCGATGCCAACGCGCTGATTACGGGCGACACGCTCTCGCACGCGCTTTCCGTGCCCTGCCCGGTCACAGGCGAGGACACGATCTACGAGTTCTTTTCGGTCGCCTTTTGTCGCAATGCGGCCAATCCGAGCGACCCGCTTTACGATCCCTCGCTTTCGGCGCCGTTCACCGCGGTCAACACAACGTCCGACGCCTTCGCATTCGCCCGCCTCGTCCACGACCAGGCGATGCGCGCATGGGGGCGCCCGGTCTACGAGATGATCCACGACCGCGACGCGGTCGAGACGCTGTTCCGCCGCTGCGTCACGGCCTGGCAGAACATGTCGGCCACCACCATCACCAACTACAGCCGCGTTGCCGTCGATCCGTCGCGCGGCGTCCATCTCAGCGAAGATCGCCAGCGCTGGTTCGCGGCACACAACGATCCGGTCTTCGCCGAGCTCAAGAAGTGTCCCTTCCAGCACGAGATGCCGGTCACCTACGCGGCGCGTCTCACCGCTAAATGGTCGGCTAACCTTTTTGACGGAAAACCCTACGTGCCAAGTCGGGACGGGCAATCGGGCGGGACGCCGGTTTCGGACGACGCGTTTGCGATCGAGGGGCTTGTGGGTGAGCTACTCCAATTTTGATTTCCTCGAGGTCCGAGAAATCACGTCGGACCACAAAGGCATCTATGCCACGCAGGCGATCCCCAGGGATTCGCTGATCGGATTCTTCGACGGCAAGTCGATCATGGTCGATCTGTCGAAGAAGGATGCCCTCGACGACTATTGGTGGCGCCAGTCGGTGCACCTGAAGCTCGAGGGCGACAAGCTGCTCTGCCTGCTTCCCTTGTGGGAGCCGGAGGGCGTCGACTACCTCAACCATTCCTGCCACCCGAACGCGCGCGTCGAGCAACAGCTCTACGTCTACGCCGATCGCGACATCGCGCCGGGCGAGGAAATCACCGCCGACTACCGGACCTTCAATCTGGTTCCGGAAGGCAAGAAGTGCTGGTGCCAGACCGAAAACCGTTGCGAGATTTGAGTTTCCGCTGATGCGGCTGTGGCGTGTATTGGGCGTATTGACGTTGATCGGCGCGGAAGCGCTGCTCTACGGCTACACCTACCCGTTCTTCTCGCTGGCGCTGGAGAAGATGGGGCTCGCCACCTGGCTGATCGGCCTCAACGCGTCGCTTGCCGGAGCCGGCATCCTGTTCGTCGGCCCCATCCTGCCCAGGCTCATCGACCGCTTCGGCATCCGCAGGCTGGTCGCCGCGCAGTTCGCGATCTCGCTCGTCTCGTTCGTGGCCATCCTCGCCGCCAACCACGTGCTGGTCTGGTTCGTGGCGCGCTTCATCATGGGCGCATGCTTCGCCTCGCTGTGGACGACCACCGAGATCTGGCTGAACGGCGTCGTCAGCGACCGCCAGCGCGGGCGTATCATTGGCGCGTCCGGCACGCTCTATGCTGCCTGCCAGTTCCTCGGCCCGGTCGTCCTCGGCGGTGTCGGGGTCACCGGGTCGCTGCCGCTCGTCGTGGCGATCATCCCGCTCGCCATCGGCGTCGTGGTGGCGCTGATGATCCCGCCGGCGCGCGGCGAAGCCGAGGAAGAAGAAAGCCTTGGCGACACCAAAAGCCTGAAGCTGGCGCTGACACTCGCCGGTGCGCTGGTCGCGGCCGCATTCCTTGGCGGCATTGGTGAGACCGCCATGCAGGCGCTGCTGCCGCTCTACGGCCTGGCGCACGGCATCAACGACGCGCAGGCCGCGGGGTTGGTCGCCGTATTCAGCCTCGGCGAGGCGGTGCTGGTCGCGGTGCTGGGCTGGATGGCAGACCGCTATGGCCGCAAGTTCACCCTGCTCACCTGCTCGGTGCTGGCGACCCTTACCTGCGCCGCCCTGCCCTTCGCCGTCGCTTCGCCCTTCACCCTTTTCCCGGTGCTGTTCATCGCCGGCGGGGCGATCTCGGGCATCTACACGTTGGGCGTAATCCTGATGGGTCAGGATTTCCGCGGCCAGAAGCTGGCGTACGTCTCGACCGGCTTCGCGATGGCCTATGCCGCCGGCTCGATCGCGGGCTCAACGCCGGTCGGCTACCTGATCGACCTGTTCGGCGCGGAGGCGCTTCCCGTCTCGATCGCCGCCGGCTTCCTGGCGCTCACGGTTTTCCTGGCATGGCCGCAACGCCATGCCGCTCTTGACGTTGCACCTTCAGATATTGATGCGGAGAGGTCCAAGATGATTGCCGAGTTCGACGGTTTGCCTGACATCAAGTTCGACCTGTCGTTCCTGTTCGAGCCGCCGCCGGCCGAGCTTGTCGCCGCCCAACCGGCGGTCGAAATAACGGCCGCGGAGGAATTGGCGGAGCCGGCCGTGCTGATGGAATACGACGGACCGCTGCCCGATATTCAGTTCGACCTGTCGTTCCTCCAGCAGCCCGCTGAGCTTCCCGCGCCGCCGGCGCTGCAGCCCGAGCCGGCGGCCGTCGCCTCTCAGGCACCCTCGCGCGAACGCACGCTGGAAGAATGGTTCCTGCAGCGCACGCTGGAAGTCGCCCGTTACGCTACCGAGCGCGAGGCGCTCGCGCACGCGGCGGCCTGACGGCTACTGCTCGACCAGTTCGAACTTATCGACGTCGAACAAGCCGAAGTCGGTGATCTTGAGATGCGGGATCACCGGCAGCGGCAGGAACACGACCGTGAGCAACGGCTCGGGCAACGTGCAGCCGAGATCCCTGTGCGTTGACTCGCGGAGCCTCTCCAGCGCCACCTTCACCTCGCCGAACGGCTGAAGGCTGATCAAGCCGGCGACCGGCAGCGCCACCTCCGCTTTCACCTTGCCATCGGCAACGGTGACGAACCCGCCGCCCATTTCGCGCAGCCGGTTCACCGCCACCGCCATGTCTTCGTCGCTGACGCCGATGACGCAGATGTTGTGGCTGTCGTGGCCGACGGTCGAGGCGATGGCGCCGCGCTTCAGCCCGAAGCCGGTGACGAAGGCGCGCGCGATATTGCCGTTCTTGCTGTGGCGCTCGACCACCGCGACCTTGGCGACGTCGGTCGCCGGGTCGGCATGCCGGCGGTTGCCCGTCGAGGGCACACGCTTGACGATGTCGTCGGTCACGACGCGCCCCGGAGCCACCCCGATCATGCGGATGTCCGCCTGCTGTCCGGGCACCTCGAAGTCGGCGGCCGTCACCGCCTTGGCCTTGACGCTGCCGAGGCCCACCGGCGCTACGTCCTTGCGCGCCTTGAACAATTCGTCGGTGACCACACGCCCGGCCGAAATCACCGTGCGCACGTCGCATTTCGCCAGATCGCCGACCAGAACGATGTCCGCCCGCCGTCCGGGCGCGATCATTCCGCGGTCCCTGAGGCCGAAAGCATTGGCCGCCGACCAGCTCGCCGCCCTGTAAACATGATGCAGCGGCCGCCCCAAACCGATCAGCGTACGGATCATGAAGTCGAGATGACCCTCCTCGGCGATGTCCAGCGGGTTGCGGTCGTCGGTGCATAAGCAACAGAAACTGCTGGAGTTTTCGTCCAGTATCTCGGCGAGCGCGTGCAGGTCCTTGGTCACCGACCCTTCGCGGATGAGGACGGTCAGCCCCTTCTTCAGCTTCTCGCGCCCATCGGCAGCGATGGTCGTCTCGTGGTCGGTACGGATGCGCGCCGCGAGGTATCCGTTGAGGTCATAGCCACGCACCAGCGGCGCGTGTCCGTCGATGTGTCCGTCCTGGAAGGCGACCAGCTTGTCGAGCACGTCGGGCTCACCGTTGAGCACGCCCGGGAAATTCATGAACTCGGCGAGGCCGATCACCTTGGGATGATCGCGGAGCGCGATCAGGTCCTTGGCCAGCAGCGTCGCGCCCGCAGTCTCGAACGCGGTCGCGGGCACGCATGACGACAGGTTGACCCTGAGGTCCATCACCGTGTTCTCGGCCGAGCGCAGGAAGTAGCGAATGCCTTCACTGCCCAGCACGTTGGCGATCTCGTGCGGGTCGCAGATCGCGGTGGTGACGCCATGGGGCAGCACGCAGCGGTCGAACTCCAGCGGCGTCAGCAGCGACGACTCGACGTGCAGGTGCGTGTCGATGAAACCAGGCACGGCGAACAGCCCGCGACCGTCGATCTCGCGCGTGCCCTCATATTTCTCGTAAGTTCCGACGACGCGGTCTCCGGCGACAGCAATGT
>DASZQY010000064.1:0-6239 GCA_035549395.1 Bauldia sp. | reverse complement strand
TCCGATCGAGGAGACGTTCCCCTACGCCGGCCGGACCGAGTTCATCGATCCGGAAACCGGCACGCGCCATGTCGTCTCGCGCGCCGAGCAGTACCGCGAGGAATACCAGGCGCGGCTGGCGGCGCTGCGCGATCACCTGCGCACGCTCTGCCGCCGCCTCGACTGGACGTTCATCGTCCACCGCACCGACCAGCCGGCGACGACGCCGCTGCTGGCGCTCCACGCCCGCCTCGCCGACCGGCAGGCGGCGATCGCGGCGCGGGCCGCGTGATGGGCGCGTTCGCCTTCGCCAACGCCGGGATGCTGGCGGCGCTGATCGCGCTCCCGGTGATCTGGTACTTCCTGCGCCTGATGCCGCCGAAGCCGAAGACCGAGCCGTTCCCGCCGACGCGGCTGCTGCTCGAGATCGCGCGCAAGGACGAGGAACCGGCCCGCAGCCCGTGGTGGCTGACGGCGCTGCGCCTCGCGCTCGCCGCCGCCGTGATCCTGGCGCTCGCCGGCCCGGTGTTCAAACCGACGGGCGAGGTCGCACCCGGCTCTGGCCCGCTGTTGCTGGTCGTAGACAACGGCTGGGCGGCGGCGCCGAAGTGGGACGCGACCATCGCCACCGCGCGCCGCGTGCTCGACCTCGCCGCCAGCGCGAACCGGCCGGTGGCGCTGCTGGCGACGGCCGAGCCGGCGAACCAGGATCTCGCGCCGGCGGACACCGCGACCATCGCCAGGCGGCTGGACGCGCTGGCCCCGCGCCCGTGGGCGGCGCACTACGCTGCGCTCGTGCCCGCGCTGGCGACCGCCGCGCAGACGACGCCCTTTGGCGGGACGGTGTGGCTTTCGGACGGTCTCGGCGGCAACGGCGAGACGGCGCTCGCCAACGCCGTCGCGGCGGACGTGAACGGCCCGGTGGTGGCCTATGCCGACACGGACGCCGCCCTGTTCGGCCTGAAGCCGCCGCAGAACACCGCCGACGCGCTGACGATACCGGTGGTGCGGCGCGCGTCCACCGCGCCGGCGGCGGGCATCGTGCGTGCCAGCGACATCAAGGGCCGCGTCATCGGCGAGGCGAATTTCGCCTTCGCGCCAAGCGCGACCGAGGCGCAGGCGAAGTTCGCGCTGCCGGTGGAGCTCCGCAACGACATCGTGCGCCTCGAAGTCGCCGGTGCCGACACGGCCGGGGCGGTGCAGCTGCTCGACGACCGCTGGCGGCGGCGGCAGGTCGGGCTGCTGTCGGGCACCGGCAGCGAAGCGGCACAGCCCCTGCTCTCGCCGCTCTACTACATCTCGCGCGCCATCCAGCCGTTCGCCGACGTGCGCGACCCGCACGACGCCAACGCCGACGTGGCGATCCCGGAACTGATCAACGGCGGCGCCTCGATCATCGTCATGGCCGACATCGGCAATCTCACCGCGGACGCCGAGGACGCCGTGTCGAAATGGGTGAGCGGCGGCGGCACGCTGGTGCGCTTCGCCGGGCCGCGCCTGGCGGCGGCGACCGACAAGCTGATCCCGGTGACGCTGCGCCACGGCGACCGGACGCTGGGCGGCAGCCTGTCGTGGCAGACACCACAGCCGCTCGCCTCTTTTTCCGACAAGAGCCCGTTCGCCGGCATGCCAATCCCGAGCGATGTCGTGGTCAGCCGGCAGGTTCTGGCCGAGCCCGACGGGACGCTGGCCGACCACACCTGGGCGGCGCTGGCCGACGGCACGCCGCTGGTCACGGCCGCGCCACAGGGCAAGGGCTGGCTGATTCTTTTCCATGTGACCGCCGACACGAGCTGGTCGACGCTGCCGCTGTCGGGCACCTTCGTCGAGATGCTGCGGCGGATTGTCGATTTCTCGGCCAGCGGCGGCAGTGGGAGCGAGATCGCGACAACGCCGCTGCCGGCGTATCGCCTGCTCGACGGCGCCGGCAAGTTCGCCCAGCCGACCGCCGACGCGGAGCCTGTGCAGGGCGATCTCTCGAAGGTCGCGGTCGGGCTGCACCACCCGCCGGGCCTCTACGGCAGCGAGGACGGTTTCCGCTCGCTGAACCTGCTTGGCGCCAACGCGACGCTGGAGCCATTCGCTCTACCCGAGCGCGCCGACGTCAGCGTGCGGCCCTATCCGACCTCAGCGCCCACGGTGCTGGCGCCGTGGCTGATCGCGCTGGCGGCGCTGCTCCTCGGTATCGATGCGCTGGCGGTGCTGTGGCTGAACGGCGGCCTGCGCTGGCGGCCGCGGCGTGCGGCAACTGCCGGGGCGATCGGCGGGCTGGCGCTGCTGGCACTCATTGGCGGCGGCACGCGCGTCAACGCCGACGAAGCCAGCGACGCCTTCGCGATGGCGGCGATGGACAAGACTCACCTCGCCTATGTGATCACCGGCGACGCCGAGGTGGACGCAACAAGCAAGGCGGGGCTTCTCGGGCTCTCGGAGATACTGACCGACCGCACGGCGCTGGAGCCCGGCGACCCAATCGGCGTCGACCCTGCCAAGGACGAGCTGACCTTCTTCCCGCTGATCTACTGGCCGATCGTCACCGATCAGCCGGCGCCTTCGCCGGGCACGATGGCGCGGATCGACGCCTACATGCGCCAGGGCGGCTCCGTGCTGTTCGACACGCGCGACCAGCTCGACCGCTCGATCTCGGCGAACTCGTTTGCCGGCACGCCTGCGGCGGAGAGGCTGCGCGAGATGCTGGGCACGCTCGATGTGCCGCCGCTGGAGCCGGTGCCCGCCGACCACGTGCTGACCAAGGCCTTCTACCTGCTCAACGATTTTCCCGGCCGCTACGCCGGCGGCCCGCTCTGGGTGGAAGCCAGCGACACCTCCGAGGATCGCGCCGATCGCCCGGCGCAGGCCGGTGATGGGGTTTCGACCATCCTCATTACCGAGAACGATTTCGCCGGTGCCTGGGCGGTGGATGACAACCGCGAGTTCCTCTACCCGACAGTGCCGTCCGATCCACTCCAGCGCGAGATGGCCTACCGCGCCGGGGTCAATATCGTGATGTACACGCTGACCGGCAACTACAAGGCCGACCAGGTGCACGTGCCGGCGCTGCTCGAACGGCTGGGGCAGTAACACGCCGTGAACTGGTCGCTGTCCTTCGAGCCATTGGTGCCGCTGCCGGTCGTCATCGCGCTGGCGGCGCTGGGGCTGGTGCTGATCGTGCCGGGCATCATCCGGCGCATGCGCGGCGCGTGGCTGCGGGCGCTGGCGGCGCTGGCGCTGATCGGCGCGGTCGCCAATCCGGTGCTCCTCAACGAGGACCGCCAGCCGCTTTCCACGGTCGTCGCGCTGGTCGTCGACAAGAGCGCCAGCCAGTCGCTCGACGGCCGCGACAAGACGACGGCGGCCGCGGAGGCAGCGATCAAGCAGCAGCTCGCGGAGCTCCACAACGTCGAGGTGCGCACGGTGGAAGCCGGCGGCAGCCAGGGCGGGACACCGGTGGACGGGACATCACTGTTCGGCCCGCTCGCCACCGCGCTCGCCGACGTACCGCCCGAGCGTGTCGGCGCCACCATCATGCTGACCGACGGCGAAGTTCATGACGTGCCGGCGAACGCCGCCAACCTGGCGCTGGCACCGCTGCACGTGCTGCTTTCCGGCCATGACGGCGAGAAGGACCGGCGCATCGTCATCGACCAGGCGCCGCGTTTCGGCATCGTCAACGAAAGGCAGACCATCCGCTTCCGCGTCGTCGACGACGGCGTGACCGGCGCCGACTCTCCGGTACAGGTGGCGATCACCCGCGACGGCGACCCGCTTTCCACCGAGACGGTGACACCGGGCCAGCCGGCGGAGCTGACCGTGGACATCACCCACGGCGGGCAGAACATCTTCGAGTTCGAGGCGACGCCGCTTGCCGGCGACCTGACCGAGGTCAACAACCGCGCCGCCGTCGAGATCGAGGGCATCCGGGAGAACCTGCGCGTGCTGCTGGTTTCCGGCGAGCCCCATGCCGGCGAGCGCACGTGGCGGAACCTGCTCAAGTCGGACGCCTCGGTCGATCTCGTCCACTTCACCATCCTGCGCCCGCCGGAGAAGCAGGACGGCACGCCGATCAACCAGCTCTCGCTCATCGCCTTCCCGACGCGCGAGCTGTTCTCGGAGAAGATCAACCAGTTCGACCTGATCATCTTCGACCGCTACCAGCACCAGGGCGTGCTGCCCCTGCTCTACTTCGACAACATCGCGCGCTATGTGCGCGACGGCGGTGCGCTGCTGGTCGCCGCCGGCCCGGACTACGCCGCGCCGGATGGGCAGAGCCTCTACGACACGCCACTGGCGCCGGTGCTGCCGGTGGCGCCGACCGGCGACATCATCAACCAACCCTACACCGCGACCGTGACGGCCACCGGCGACAAGCACCCGGTGACGCGTGGACTGGAAGGCGCCGACTCGAACCCGCCGCACTGGGGACGCTTCTTCCGCCTGATCGACGTCGACAAGCCGGAGGGCGACGTGCTGATGGCCGGCCCGGACGGCAAGCCCCTGCTCGTGCTCAACCGCGAGGACAAGGGCCGCGTCGCCATGCTGCTCACCGACAACATGTGGCTGTGGGCGCGCGGCTACGAGGGCGGCGGCCCGCAGGTCGACCTGCTCCGGCGGCTGGCGCACTGGCTGATGAAGGAGCCCGATCTCGAGGAAGAGGCGCTGCGCGCCAAGGCCGGCCCCTCGGGGCTGACCATCGAGCAGCAGACGATGGGCGACACCTCGGCCCCCGTGACAGTGACCAAGCCTTCCGGCGCGACCGAGACAGTAAATCTGACCGCCGCCGAGCCCGGCTTGTGGCGCGCCACGGTGCCGGCCGACGAGATTGGCCTGTGGCGCGTGCAGCAGGGCGACAAGCGGGCCTTCGCCCACGTCGGCGCCGCCAACCCGCTGGAATTCGCCGACGTCATCTCGACGGCCGACAAGCTGAAGCCGATCACTGACGCCACGCACGGGCTTGTCGCGCGCATGGCCGACGCATCGGGCAACCTGACGCTGCCGCGCATCGTGCCGGTGCGCTCGGCGACCGCTCTCTCCGGCTCGGACTGGATCGGCATCAAGATGACCGATGCCAGCGAGCTCAAGGGCATCAGCCGCGTACCGCTGTTCACCGGCTTCCTGACGCTTTTCGGCGTCGCCGGGCTGTTCGGGCTGATCGCGCTGCTCGGCCTGCCCTTCGCGACGTGGCTGCGGGAAGGAAGGTAGCTCGCCTCACGCCGCCAGCGTCATCCCGGCAAAAGCCGGGATCCATCGCGGCCAAATCAACAAACATGACGCTGAGAGCAACTTGCTCGAAGCACGCGCATGTTACCGCGCTTTGCGATGGGCCCCGGCTTTCGCCGGGGCAACGGGAATGATCAGCGTGCCGAGCCCTGCACCATGCCACCGCGGCGGGGGCGCTGGGCCATGAAGCCGACCTCGCCGATGTTGCCGCCGTTGTGGTGGCGGCTCGGACCGTTCGCGTGCTGGTGCGGCTGGCCCTTGCCATGCCGCTGGCCTTCATGGCGCTGGCCCTGATGATTCTGATCGACGTGTCTGCCGCGCGATTTTCCCTGCTGCTGACCGTGATGCTGGCGGTTCTGCTCGCCATGCCGCGGGCGATCGTCGCGCTGGCGCTGCCGGTTGCGGCCGCGGCCCTGACTGGACCGGCGCTGATCGTGGTCGTGGCCGGCCTCGCCCTCGCCGGTAGCGACGGCCGGAGCCTCGCCGGAGAACGGCACTTTCTGGCGGATGGTCTTCTCGATGTCGCGGAGCAGCGGCATCTCCTCGCCGCTGACCAGCGAGATGGCGATGCCCGAAGCACCGGCGCGGGCCGTGCGGCCGATGCGGTGAACGTAGGTCTCCGGCACGTTGGGCAGATCGTAGTTGACGACGTGGCTGACGCCTTCGACGTCGATGCCGCGGGCGGCGATGTCGGTCGCGATCAGCACGCGGATGTCGCCGGTGCGGAAGGCCGCCATGGTGCGCTCTCGCGCCCCTTGCGTCTTGTTGCCGTGGATGGCCTGGGCCGCGATGCCATCATGGGCGAGGCCGCGCACGACCTTGTCGGCGCCGTGCTTGGTGCGGGTGAAGACGAGCGCGCGCTGGACGCCATCCTCGCGGAGCAGCGCGGCGAGCAGCGGCGGCTTCTGGTTGCGCTCGGCGCGGATGGCGCGCTGGGCGATGAGCTCGACCGTGGTCGCCGCCGGGGTGACCGCGACGGTGACCGGATTGCGCAGCATGACCTTGGCGAGCTGGGCGATCTCCGACGGCATGGTGGCGGAGAA
>DASZQY010000063.1:0-13301 GCA_035549395.1 Bauldia sp. | reverse complement strand
CGCACCGACATCCGCTTCTCCGACAACTGGTCCGACCGGCTGGTAGTCTCCGGCACGGCCGATCTCGCGGGCTTGGTTTCCGTCAACGTGAGCGGCGATCTGTTCGACGGCATCGACAAGGACTTCAAGATCCTGACCGCTGCCGGAGGCCTGACACTCGGAGACGTTGGGCTGAGCAATCCCACCCTGCGCGGCACAATCTCCAGGCAGAACGACACCGACGCCATCCTTAGCATCACCGATATCGACTTCGATCCGGCCGGCCTCGACGAAGCGGCAGCTCCGCTCGCGGGTTACCTGGACGATATCTTCAAGGAGGGCGTGCCCGACGATCTGCAGCCGCTGATGGGGGCGCTGCTCAGCATTCCCGATATCGACACTTACAAGGAGGCGATTACCCAGATCGAGCCGGAGGAGTACGCACAGGATCTGGCGAACTCTTATGGCTACGGCATTGATTTCACCAATCGCCTGTTGAGCTGCCGTGTTGCCAATGGTCCCAATCGCTTCAAAGCGGAGGGCGATTGCGACTGGGTCGGCGCCCGGATTTCAAACGCCGAGCAGGATGCCACCGACAGCATGAGCGCCTACAATCAGACGCTCTCGAGTTTCGAGGCCGGCATCCAGCGCCGTGCCGAGGGGCCCTGGCGGGTCGGCGCCGGTATGGGCTTCACGAATTCGGCCGCGACCGCGGCAGATGGCTCGACCGTGCAGGATACGCAAGGTCAAGCCGGCGTGGTGCTCAAGTACGACGCCGATGCCTGGTTGCTCGCCGCCGCTCTGACCGGTGGTTTTGGCAATCACCACACTGAGCGCGGTATTACCATCGGCAACGTCGATCAGACGCTGATCGGCGATGCTCCGGTGGCATACGCCTCCACGCGCCTCAACGCAGCCTACACGTTCGACTTCGGCTCGACGTACATCAAGCCGCTGGTCAACGTGGACCTGACCGCTTCGTATTTCGGCGGTGTCACTGAGACGGGCGGCAGCGGCGCGCTTACGATCGACCCGGCGATGGAGTACGAGGCCTCGTTCAACCCGGCGATCGAAATCGGTGGTGAGTTCGGCGACGGCCACGGCAATCTGATCCGTCCGTATGCCCAGGTGGGCGTGCAGGCCTCCGTGATGTCGGAGTCTGATCTCACGGCCCGCTTTGTCGCGGTCGACCCCGATCTCGGCGGCTTCGCTGTGCCCACTCCCACCAATGAGCCGGCGCTGAAACTGTCGCTCGGCGCTGATGTCCTGACGAAGACGAACGACACACTGCGTCTGTTCTATGACGGGGCCTTCAGCGCGTCCTCACGCAAGAACAGCGTGGGCCTCAAGGTGAGCCATAATTTCTAGATCGGTCGCAGGCCAGATCCCGCGCCTGCGAGGGAGGCATCTCTATTGTCCGGGTCCCGCCGCTGGGGGTGCCAGCCGGAAACTGCCGAATTGCGGCAACCCGCTGCTGGCGAGGTCGTGGGCCCCGCTATAGAGCATGCTGAGCGCCACGTACGTGATGATCGCGAGTCCGACCCAGGCGATCCAGCGATAAGCGGCGAGCAACCGGGCGATCAGGCTCGCGGCCAGGCCCATAAGTGCCACTGAAAGGGCGAGACCGAAGACCAGCGCCATCCAGTTCTGCCGCGCCGCGCCCGCAACCGCGAGCACGTTGTCGAGCGACATCGAGACGTCGGCCACAACAATCTGGATGACGGCCTGTCCCAGCGTCTTCTCTTTTCCCGGTGGAGGTGGCATGCCGTCGCGGGCTGACAGCTCCTCGAGTGCGCGCGCTTCCTCTTCGCCATGGCGCAGTTCGAGGAACATCTTCCAGCAAACCCACAGCAGCAGCAGGCCGCCCGCCACCAGCAGCCCGGTGAAGGCCAGCAGGCGGGTCGCTATGAGCGCGAAGGCGACACGGATGACGGTCGCAGCGGCGATGCCGGCGAAGATCGCCTTCGCCCGCAGCTTTGGCTGCAGCGTGGCTGCGGCCAGGCTGATGACCACGACGTTGTCCCCTGACAGGACGATATTGATGGCGATGATCTGCAGGTATGCGGCGATGGAAGAGAGATACAACTAACCTGTCCTCACGGAAGCGATGCGGCCTCGACGCCCGTATATATCAAGTGCACGCTCGCGTTGGGCACGATCACCGGTAACCGGCAGTGGAAAGCGCGGCCGCCTCGCCCGCTGCCGGCGAAGCTCTGCCCGTCAAATGCGAACTATCCGGCTTTGAGCCGATCGGTGAGATGATCGCCGAGGCGCAACGCCAACTGCACGATCGTGTAGGTGGGATTGGCATGGCCGGAACTGGCAAAGACACTGCTGCCGGCAAGGTAGAGGTTCTCCACCGAGTGGAGCCGCCCGTCCCTGGTGACCACGCCCGTTTTGGGGTCGTCGCTCATCCGCGTCGTGCCCATGTGGTGGTTGCCACCTTCTATGTGCTCGCCGGCTGGATTGGTCCGCGAATGTCGGAGGAACCACGCATCGATTTTCATCCGGCCGATGTCGCTCTTCGCCATCTCCGCCGCGAGGCCGATAATCGCCGTATCCAGGGTGCGGAAGTCGGTGTCGGACAGCCTCCAGTCGAGTGCCGCGCGGCGTAGTCCGAACGGATCCACGTCCGCGACGAGCAGCACCCGACTGTCGCGATTCAAGGCCTGCTCGGCTGCCATGAAGACGTTGCCCCCGCGGCCCGGGCACCAGATCGTCGTGCCGGCGAGGTCGGCGGCGATCAGATCGCTCAGCGGATCCGCGCAGGCGGGGTTAACCGGGTTGGGATCGTCAGCCGCCTGGATCTGGATCGGCGTCAGGCGCAGGCCAAAGTTTAGTATCTGCTCGCGTGCCATGAGTTCCGGTGATGGCGAATAGATCACCATCTCGTACTCCGGCTGGCGCAGCAGCATCGCCCCGACCGGGAACGTCAGATGCTCCATGAAATAACGCCCAACAAGGTCGTATTCGTTGCCGATGCCCTGCGGGCGCTGTCCGTTGGCGTTGAGCAGCATGCGGGCGTTCTCGATGCCGCCGAGGGCGAGTACGTAGAAACGCGCCCGCACGGAGAAGGCATCCGGTCGCCCATAAGTCTTGAAGAGCGCTTCGTTGACGAAGCGGTCGCCCGGGTCGAGCCGGACGTCGACGAGATTGGTGTTGACCGCCGTCGTGATCGCCGTCGAGGCCGTGAGTTCGCCGCGATACTTGTCGCCAAAATGCGTTGGCGGGCTGAAGCGGAATGAGATCGGCACGTAGTCCGCGAGCGTGCCGCCGAAGATGTCGGGCGCCTTGGAGGGAAGGCCCGGCAGGTCGAGGGTGGCGTCCGTCTCCGCGGCGTAGGGATCGAGGTCCGACTTCGCGATCGGCCACCCGCTCATTGGATTTGCCGGATTGGCCTCGAAGTCGTGGGCGTCGAGAGGCCGCGACCACCCGCCCCAGTGATTCGATGTGCCGCCAAAGTAGCGCAGCCGGCAAACGTCGAGCGGGAAGTATGGCCGGCCGACGATGGAGCCTTGGTACAGCGACTGCGATTGATCGTTCTCGTCGAGGCCGCCTCCCTCGAGCAGGACGACATCGGCGCCTTTGGCGGCCAGGCGCCGCGCCAGCGTAATTCCCGCCGGGCCGCTTCCTGCGATGCAGACGTCGAACAGTCGGTCGGTGAGCGCTTCCGGCCCGTCGGCGGCGGCGTCGACGATCATGGCGATGCAATCCGGGAACGGCGCAGGCCGGGAATGTCGTCGTCCCGGAGCACCCACCCGTCGACGATGACGAAATCAGATCGGCCGGCTTGCAACGGTGCCGCGGCCATCACGGAGATTGGGCGGACTGTGACGAAAGCGGCGATGATGCCGAAAAGACGGAGAAACGCGCGTCGAGACAACATATGCTTTCCTTGCCGGTCCAGGGTGTGCCCGGCGGCAGCTTTTCCAAAGCCTGTCCGCCAATAGTCCGCCGTCGCGGCGATTGAAAGGCAGGTAAGCGTATGCCGCACTCGGGCATGCATCGTCTCGACCTCAGGCACCGGCACGTAGTACGTCGCGGACTTCTGTCAAACGCGGGCGTGGAAGTCAAAGCATGGCCACGACGCCTCCATTCGACTGGCAGGATCCATTCTTCCTTGCCAAGCATGCGCCATGCGCAGAACCTGGAAACGGCCAACGCATGCGAAGGGACGAGCGACATCCACGCTTGTGCTCGGCCGGGCGATCATCGGTCTCCAGGCTTTCAGTTGAGCACGCAAGGGCGAGGCCCGCGGCGTTCGGGAATAGATGCAGGCGGTGACTAGGCAAGAGCAATAGATTGTCTTATGAGCGCTTGCTCATTGCAGGGAGACCGAGATCGCATTTCGGCTGATGATGCCCGAGAGCTTCGATCTGGTGATTTTCGATTGTGACGGCGTGCTCGTCGATAGCGAGGTGCTGAGTTGTCGGTGCTTGGCGGAAGTCCTGGGCGAGCACGGAATGACGATTACGGCCGATGAGGTCCTGCAGCGATTTCTCGGGAGAAGCTCCGCCGCCGTCGCCGACTACTTCGAGGAGCAGACCGGACGTCCCTTGCCGGCGACTTTTCGCGCGGCGCTCAATCGCCGGCTGGCCACGGCCTTCGCGGCTTCGCTGGAATTGATCCCCGGTGCCTTCACCGTTCTCCAGAATATCGGGGAGCGGTATTGTCTCGCGACCTCGAGCGATCCTGAGCGCATCGAAATGACACTGCGTATTACCCGTCTTGCGCCGTTCTTCGACCGGCGCGTCTTCACTGCCTCGATGGTGGCGAATGGCAAACCCGCGCCGGATCTTTTTCTGCTGGCGGCGACGCAGATGAATGCAACGCCTGGGCGTACGCTCGTCGTCGAGGATAGCGTGAATGGCGTGCTGGCGGGCAAGCGCGCCGGCATGACCGTATGGGGTTTTACCGGCGGCAGCCACTATGCAAGCCGCGATGGCGACCGCCTGCTCGCCGAGGCTGGTGCCGACCGCACGTTTCATTCCCTTGACGAGCTGATGTTGGTGTGATGCCGCGTCGCCCAGCCCCAAAAAACGGCAAGGAGCAGGAGGAGGAGTCGCGCCTTGACGTCGCCGCACGGGCTGGCTGGCTCTATTATATTGCCGGCAATACGCAGGATGAAATCGCTCGCAAGCTCAACGTGTCGCGGCCGACCGCGCAGCGCCTCGTGTCCCTTGCCCTGTCGGAGCGGCTGATTACCTTCCGCCTTGACCATCCCATCGCCGCGTGCATGGAGCTGGCGCGGCGGCTGGCCGAGAAGTTTGACCTTCTGCATTGCGACGTCGTCCCCACGGATCCGACCAACAAGACAGCGGTGAGCGGCGTTGCCGGGAGCCTCGCCGGCTTTCTAGAACAGAAGCTGGCCGCGCCGAGCCCGATCATCATCGCACTCGGCACGGGGCGCACGCTGCGCGCTGCGGTGGACCAGATCCGTCCGATCAAGGTGCCCCATCACCAGCTCGTTTCGCTGGTAGGAAACATCGCGCCCGATGGATCGGCGAGCTTCTTCGATACGCTCACCCGGCTCGCAGATCTTACGCAGGCCCGTCATTATCCGATCCCATTGCCGCTGGTTGCCGCCAGTCAGGCCGAACGCGACCTGCTCCTCGCCATCGAACCGGTGCGACACGTCTATGCCTTGGCGGCGCGCGCCGATCTTACCGTGGTCGGCATCGGCCAGATGGACATGGAGGCACAGGCTTTCGTCGACGGCTTCCTGTCCAAGGAACAACTGCTCGACCTCATGCGCGCCGGCGCCGCCGGTGAGATCATCGGGCGCGCGTACGACGTCAGTGGTCACCCTCTAAGGGTCGGTACCAACCTGCGCCTGACATCCGTGCCGCTGACCGCTACCGATGGCCGGCTCGTGGTCGGAGCGGCGGCCGGCCCGGCCAAGGTCAGCGCGATCAGGGCGGCTCTCGCGGGCCGATTGATTTCGGGCCTCGTGACTGACGAAGCGACGGCGGCGGCGCTTCTCGCCAGCCGCTAGCTCCAGCGCGCAACCACTGCCTTTTGCGATCCTATGGCGATGAGCCGTGGATTCGTGCGCCGGCACATTGACAGAATGCCGCACTCATGTGAGCATATGATTAGCGTCGGAGCAAATGCTCACGGCGGTACATGGGAGGAAATCATGAAGCCTTTGATGGGCGCCCTCTTGGGCGCGGCGTCGCTTTTCGTTGCCGGGCAAGCATTGGCGGACACCACCACGCTGACCATCGCCACGGTCAACAACGGCGACATGATCCGCATGCAGAAGCTGACCGACGACTTCACCAAGTCGAATCCGGACATCCAGCTGCAGTGGGTGACGCTCGAGGAAAACGTATTGCGCCAGAAGGTGACGACCGACATCGCCACCAAGGGCGGGCAATATGACATCCTGACCATCGGCACCTACGAGGTTCCGATCTGGGCCAAAAACGGCTGGCTCGTCGCTCTCGACAATCTCGGCAGCGATTATGACGTTGACGACCTGCTGCCGCCGATCCGCAACGGCCTTTCCTACGACGGCAAGCTCTACGCCGCGCCGTTCTACGGCGAGTCGAGCTACGTCATGTACCGCAAGGACCTGATGCAGAAGGCCGGGCTCACGATGCCCGAGAAGCCGACCTGGGACTTCATCAAGCAGGCGGCCGACAAGATGACCGACCGCGCCAACGGCATCAACGGCATCTGTCTCCGTGGCAAGGCCGGCTGGGGCGAGAACATGGCATTCCTCACCACGCTCGCCAATTCGTTCGGTGCGCGCTGGTTCGATGAGAAGTGGGTGCCTCAGTTCGATCAGCCGGAGTGGAAGGACGCCATCCAGTTCTACGTCGACCTGATGAAGGCGGACGGCCCGTCGGGCGCGTCTTCCAACGGCTTCAACGAGAACCTGACGTTGTTCCAGCAGGGGAAGTGCGGCATGTGGATTGACGCCACGGTTGCCGGCTCGTTCGTCACCGACCCCAAGGCTTCGACCGTTGCCAGCAACGTTGGCTTCGCCCTGGCGCCCGACAAGGGTCTCGGCAAGCGTGCCAACTGGTTGTGGTCATGGGCGCTCGCCGTTCCCGCCGGCTCGCAGAAGGTCGATGCCGCCGAAAAGTTCATCTCGTGGGCGACCAGCAAGCACTACCTCGAGCTGGTGGCCAGCACCGACGGCTGGGCCAACGTGCCTCCCGGCACCCGCACCTCGCTCTACAACAACGCCGCCTACACAAGCGTCGCGCCATTTGCGGCGATGACGCTTGAGTCGATCAATGCTGCCGATCCCCAGCACCCGACCGTGAAGCCGGTGCCGTACACCGGCGTCCAGTTCGTCGCGATCCCCGAGTTCGAGGGTCTCGGCGATACGGTTGGCCAGATCTTCTCGGCCGCTCTGGCCGGGCAGAGCAGCGTGGATGACGCGCTGAAGCAGGCCCAGGACGCCGCCACCCGCACCATGCAGAAGGGCGGCTACCTCAAGTAAGGTCCCTCCCAGGATCCCGTCCGCAGCCTCTGCTGCGGGCGGGCCCCATCGGGAGAGGAAATGCCGTGATCTCCGGCTGAACACAGCGCGGCACGGCGAAAGGGTGGCTCCTGAGATCAGCCGCGCGGGGAGGGCAGACCATGGCGACGGCGAATACACGGAAGCTGGCACGCGCCATGTTGGTGCCGTCGGTGGCGGTGCTCTTCGTCTGGATGATCGTGCCGCTCGTCCTGACGCTTTGGTACTCGTTTCAGAACTACAACCTGCTCAACCCCATCAACAGCGGCTTCGCCGGCATCTCGAATTATGTCTACTTCCTCAGCGATCCCTCATTCTTCCAGGCGTTTGCCAATACGCTGATCCTCACGATCTCCGTGCTCGCCATAACGGTCGTCGGCGGCATCCTGCTTGCACTCCTGCTGGATCAGCAGATCCACGGCCAGGGCTTCGTCCGCATCCTGGTGATCTCACCGTTCTTCATCATGCCGACGGTGGCGGCGCTGGTGTGGAAGAACATGCTGATGGACCCGAACTACGGGATCTTCGCCTGGATCACGACGCGCTTCGGTATCGCGCCGGTGGCGTGGCTTCAGGACTATCCGCTCTTCTCGATCATCCTGATCGTCGCCTGGCAGTGGCTGCCGTTCGCGACGCTGATCCTGCTCACCGCGCTGCAATCGCTCGACGAGGAGCAGAGGGAAGCGGCCGGGATGGACGGTGCCAATTTCATTCGCCTGTTCTTCTACATCGTGCTGCCGCACCTGGCGCGCGCGATCACGGTCGTCATCCTGATTGAGACGATCTTCCTGCTCGGCGTCTTCGCCGAGATTCTGGTCACGACCAGCGGCGGTCCCGGCTACGCCTCCACCAACATCGCCTACCTCGTCTACCACGAGGCGCTGCTCGACTACGACGTCGGCGGCGCGTCGGCCGGTGGCGTGGTCGCGGTCATCCTCGCCAATATCGTTGCCTTCTTCCTCGTCCGCATCGTCGGCAAGAACCTGGACGCCTGAGGGATCGCCATGGCCCGCGCCGTATCCGTGCAGAAGAAGTGGGGCTTCACCATCCTCGCCTGGGTGGTGGCGCTGCTGATCTTCTTCCCGATCCTGTGGACGATCTTGACGTCGTTCAAGACGGAAGGCGACGCGATCCTCTTTCCGCCAGCGTTCCTGCCGCCGCACTGGACGCTGGAAAATTTCGTCGAGGTGCAGTCGCGTTCGAACTACTTCAAGCACTTCGGCAACTCGGTCGTCATTGCTCTCGGCTCGACCATTCTCGGGCTCATCATCGCGGTGCCAGGCGCTTGGTCGATGGCCTTTTCGCCGTCGAAGCGGACGAAAGACATCCTGATGTGGATGCTGTCGACGAAGATGATGCCGGCGGTCGGCGTGCTGGTGCCGATCTATCTCATCTTCAAGAACCTGAGCCTGCTCGACACGCTGACCGGTCTGACTGTCATCCTGATGCTGATCGACCTGCCGATCATGATCTGGATGCTTTACACCTACTTCCGCGAAATCCCGGTCGACATCCTTGAAGCCTGCCGCATGGACGGCGCCGTCCTGTGGAAGGAGATCGTCTACGTCCTGCTGCCGATGGCCGTGCCAGGCATCGCCTCGACGCTACTGCTCAACGTCATCCTCGCGTGGAACGAAGCCTTCTGGACTCTGAACCTGTCGGCCGCCAATGCAGCGCCGCTGACGGCTTTCATCGCTTCCTTCTCGGCGCCGGAGGGCCTGTTCTGGGCGAAACTGTCGGCGGCCTCGACGCTGGCCATCGCGCCTATCCTGATCATCGGCTGGTTCAGCCAGAAGCAGCTTGTCCGCGGCCTCACCTTCGGCGCGGTGAAATAGGAGACGGCGCATGGGAGAGATCGTCCTGCAGGGCGTCGAGAAGGCCTTCGGCCCGGTCAAGGTCATCCAGAACGTCGATCTCACGGTTGAGGACGGCTCCTTCGTCGTCTTCGTCGGTCCGTCCGGTTGCGGCAAGTCCACGCTGCTTCGCCTGATCGCCGGACTGGAGGACACGACTGGCGGCAGCATCCTCATCGACGGCGTCAACGTCGTGAATACCCCGCCGGCCAGGCGTGGCCTGTCGATGGTGTTCCAGTCGTACGCGCTCTACCCGCACATGAGCGTCAGGAGCAACATCGGCTTCGGGCTGAAGATGGCAAACCGGCCGAAGGACGAGATTGCCCGCAAGGTCGAAGCGGTCGCCGCGACGCTCAACCTCACGCCGTATCTTGACCGGCGGCCGCGCGAACTGTCCGGCGGCCAGCGCCAGCGCGTTGCCATCGGGCGCGCCATCGTGCGCGAGCCGAAGGCGTTCCTGTTCGACGAACCGCTGTCCAATCTCGATGCGGCTCTGCGCGTCCAGATGCGGATCGAGATAGCGCGCCTGCAGGATACGTTGGGCACGACCGCGATCTACGTCACCCATGACCAGATCGAAGCGATGACGATGGCCGACAAGATCGTCGTCCTCAATGCCGGCCGCATCGAACAGGTCGGTTCACCGCTCGAGCTGTACAATCATCCCGCCAATCTGTTCGTCGCCGGCTTCATCGGCTCCCCGAAGATGAATTTCCTGAACGGCGCCGCGGCTGGCGAACCCGGCTCCGCGACGATCGGTGTGCGTCCGGAGCATATCGTTGCCTCGCGCGACAGCGGCCGCTGGAGCGGCACGGTCAGCGTCGCTGAGCACGTCGGCTCCGACACCTTCCTCTACGTCGCCACCGACAAGGTGGGCGATCTCACCGTGCGCACGGTCGGCGAGATGGGCGTCAGGCCTGGCGACCGCATCTACATGACGCCGGAGGAGGGCCGTATCCACCGCTTCGACGGCGCCGGCAAGGCGCTCGTTGCCCACTAGTAGCATCGCGTAACGGAGACCGACGCATGTACCTTGAGATGATGAAGCTTGACGGCCAGAAGGCGCTGGTCACCGGAGGGGCCCAGGCGATCGGGCTGGCATGCGTCGAAGCGCTGGCTGAGGCTGGCGCCAAGGTTGTGATTGCTGACCACAAGATGGATGCGGCCGAGAGCGGCCGCGACGCCATGAGGAAGAAGGGCTACGACGTCGATGTCGTGCTCATGGACGTCACCAGGCCGGCGCAGGTCACCGAAGTCGCCGATGCCTTCGTCAGGAAGCACGGCAGGATCGACGTGCTGGTCAACAATGCCGGTATCGCCCGCTCGATGACGCCGGCTGAGACGGTGACTGACGAGCACTGGTTGAACGTGCTCGACGTCAATCTCAACGGCACCTTCTGGTGCTGCCGCGCCTTTGGTCGTCACATGCTGCAGGCGAAGAGCGGCGCCATCGTCAACATCGGCTCGATGTCAGGCTTCATAGTCAACAAGCCGCAAGAGCAGTCGTTCTACAACGCCTCCAAGGCGGCGGTGCATCACCTGACCAAGTCGCTGGCAGCGGAATGGGCCTCGCGCGGCATTCGCGTCAATGCCGTCGCCCCGACCTACATCAACACGCCGCTGAACGCCTTCGTAAAGGACGACGCGAAGATGTACGAGGCGTGGCTAGGTGGCACGCCGATGGGCCGCATGGGCGAGGTAGAGGAGATCGCATCGGTCGTGCTATTTCTTGCCGGCCGAGGCGCGTCCCTGATGACCGGGAGCGTCGTCGTCGTCGACGGCGGCTACACCTGCTGGTAACGCGGCGGCGCAGGGGAGAGGCGCCGTGAGGAAACTGGTCGCGGCTATCGACGTCGGAACCGGCAGTGCGCGCGCCGGCCTGTTCGATGCCGCCGGCAGCCTCCACGGCGCCGCCCGCCAGCCGATCCGCATCTGGCGTGAGCCCGGTGGGATCGCCGAGCAGTCTTCGGACGATATCTGGGCGGCATGCTGCGCGGCGCTGCGCGAGGCGATGCATGAGGCCGGTGCCCGGCCGGAGGATGTCGCCGGGCTAAGCTTCGACGCCACCTGCTCGCTCGTCGTGCTTGACCGGGAAGGGCGGCCGCTTGCAGTCGGTCCTTCCGCCGACCCGCAGCGCAATGTCATCCTGTGGATGGATCATCGTGCCGTCGCCGAGGCGAAGGAGATTGACGCAACACGCGCCGAGGTGCTGCGCTACGTCGGCGGCACGATCTCGCCCGAGATGGAGATGCCGAAGCTACTGTGGCTGAAGCGGCACCTGCCGCGGCAATTTCATGTGGCGGCCGATTTCTTCGACCTCACCGATTTCCTGACATGGCGGAGCACCGGCAACCGCGCGCGCTCGCTCTGCACTGTTACCTGCAAATGGACCTACCTTGCGCATGAGAGCCGCTGGGACGATCGCTTCCTTGCGGCAATCGGTCTGAGCGAACTGGCCAATGACGATCACGGTCGCATCGGCTCGACCATGGCCGCGCCCGGCGCCGCTATCGGAGATGGCCTGAGCGTCGCCGCCGCGGCCGAGCTGGGGCTATTGCCCGCTACCCCAGTTGCCGCCGGCCTGATCGACGCTCATGCCGGCGGTGTCGGCACGATCGGCGGTGTGTCGCTATCGGGCGAACGCAACGATCCGCTCCGCCGCATCGCCTACATCATGGGGACTTCGGCCTGCATCATGGCCACGACGCGCGAGCCAGTGTTCGTGCCGGGCGTCTGGGGGCCGTATTTCTCGGCAATGATGCCGGCGCGCTGGCTGAACGAGGGTGGGCAGTCGGCCTCCGGTTCGGCGGTCGATCATGTCGCCCGCACCCACCCGGCGTTTGCTGCAGCCAGCGCCGCTGCCGACAGTGCCGGGTTGAGCCTGCTCGATTATCTGGAACGCCGCGTCGAAGCCCGGGTGGGCGACCTTTCCAAAGCGGCGTTGCTCGCAGCCGGCCGGCACATATTGCCGGAGTATCTGGGCAACCGGTCGCCGCACGCCGACCCCCAGGCCCGCGCTGTGATGGTCGGTCTCGCCTTCGACGACTCGGTCGAGGACCTGGAAACTAGTTACATCGCCACGCTCTGTGGTCTGGCTTACGGCCTCGCCGAAGCAATTGACGCCATAAAGGCGGCGGGCATCATCGCCGACGCGATAGTGGCCAGCGGCGGTGCCAGCCACAGCCGCCTCGTTCGCCAGATCATGGCCGACGCCACCGGCCTGCCTGTAGTGTTGCCCGAGACCACGGAGCCTGTGTTGCTGGGCACCGCCATGCTGGCGGCGGTCGTGGCCGGCGCATATCCTTCGCTGCCCGAGGCCATGACCGCTATGGCACGCGACCGCGAAATCAGCGGCGCGACTTCGGCTGGCATGCGGGATTTTCACGCCGCCAAGCGCCGCATCCATGACGCCATGCGCCAGGTCGAGCGGCAGGCGCGGGGCACTATGACCAGCCAGGCGACGTAGCCGAGCACGGTAGACGCCGTGCTGCCGTCGCGCGTCTTCGTGTATCCTCATGCAATAGATGTATGGCGCCCATGGAGGCGAAAGATGCAAAGCCGCTTCGCGACGATGGTGACTGGGGTGGCCGTCGCGCTCGCATTGGGTCTGGCGTCGCGCCCGGTCTCGGCACAGACCACCTTCTACAGCGCAACGGCCGCCGAGAGCGCCGGCGCGCCGGGCACGCTGATCCGGCAGGAGCCCATGGCAGGCGCGCCCTTCTCAGCCAATGCCTACCGTGTGCTGTATCGCTCGATTGGCCTGAAAGGCGAGCCGATAGCCGTTTCCGGTGTAGTGATTGTGCCCGCCAACCCCCCGCCGGCCGCAGGTCGCCCGATCGTCGTATGGGCTCATCCGACCAGCGGCATCGTCCCGCGCTGCGCGCCGTCGCTTGCTAACTTCTTCTTCGAGCAGGTGCAGGGCCTCCGCGACATGGTGCGCCACGGCTACGTTGTCGCCGCGACCGACTATCCGGGACTCGGCACCAGCGCGCCCC
>DASZQY010000062.1:0-10183 GCA_035549395.1 Bauldia sp. | reverse complement strand
TCATCGCAGAAGGTGTCGAGACCGAGGAGCAGATGAATTTCCTGCGCAGCCACGACTGTGATGAGTTCCAGGGCTACCACTTCTCGCGGCCGGTGGATCCCTCGGCGATTGCCGATCTGCTTCGGGGGCAGGTGAGAGCCTGACGTCGGGACCAATCGCGAGGTGCCTCGGTGGCCCTTGCCCGACTCCGTCGACTATGGTGGGTTGGCGGCAGTCCCATGCCCACCTATACGTCCGCGCAGCCGCTTGTCGGAATTGCGCTCAAAGTAGGCTCGACGTTCGTCTTTGCCGCAATGTCGACGCTGATCAAGCTGGTCAGCGATCGCTATCCGGTGGGCGAGATCGTGTTCTTCCGCTCGGCGCTGGCGCTGGTCCCGGTGGCGATCTGGGTCGGCTGGCGCGAGTTTCCCTTTATCTTCCGTACCCCGCGCTTCGGTGGGCACGTCGTCCGCTCGATCGCCGGGGCAACGGGAATGTTCTGCGGCTTCAGCGCGCTCTCCTTGCTGCCCATCGCCGATGCGACCGCTATTGGCTATGCCTCGCCCCTGATGACGGTCGTGTTTGCGGTGATACTGCTGCACGAGAAGGTCCATGTTTATCGCTGGTCGGCGGTGGCAGTCGGCCTCTGCGGTGTCCTCATCATCCTTTCGGATTACTTTGGGCCGGAAGCGGACGACGTGTCCGAAGGCAGCGCGCTTGGCGCTACCTTTGCGGTCGCCGGCGCAGTCGCCTCGGCCCTGGCCGCGACACAGACGCGGAGCCTGACACGGGTCGAGGCGGCGGCGACCATCGTGGTCTATTTCTCGTCGCTGACGGCCGTGATCGCGCTTTTTACCCTGCCGTTCGGCTGGGTCATCCCGCAGGGCTGGGATATGGCGGCGCTGGTTGGCGCCGGGATATTCGGCGGCACCGGGCAGGTGTTGCTGACCCAAAGCTACCGCTTCGGTGATGCCTCGGTGATCGCGCCCTTCGATTATACGTCGATGATCTGGACGCTGATCGTCAGTCTGCTCATCTTCGGCACGTGGCCGAGCCCGATAGTGCTGTCGGGCGCGGCCGTCGTTATCCTGGCGGGGCTGTTCGTGATCTGGCGCGAGCGGGCGCTCGGAATCGAACGCAACCGCTCCAAACGCGCCCAGACCCCGCCCTGACGGGCGATCGCTCCTCAGCCCTTGTACTTGACCACCTTCTGGGTCTGCTCGCCGAGGCCGGCGACGCCCAGGCGCATCTTCTCGCCGCCTTTCAGGAACGTTGGCGGCTTCATGCCCATGCCGACGCCGGGTGGCGTGCCGGTTGTGATCACGTCACCCGGATCCAGGCGGAAGAACTGGCTGCAGTAGCTGACCAGGTGCGCCACGCCGAAGATCATCGTGCGGGTGTTGCCGGTCTGGCGGCGCACACCGTCGACGTCAAGAAACATGTCGAGGTCCTGCACGTCCTTGATCTCGTCCCGGGTGACGAACCAGGGGCCGAGCGGGCCGAAGGTGGGGCAGCCCTTGCCCTTGGTCCACTGGCCGCCACGCTCCTGCTGGAATTCGCGCTCGGAGACGTCGTTGCAGAGGGCGTAGCCAGCGACGGCCGCCAGCGCCTTTTCTTCCGGGATGTAGCTGCCACCGCGACCGATGATCACCGCCAGTTCAACTTCCCAGTCGGTCTTCTTCGAATTCTTGGGAATGACCACATCGTCGTTCGGGCCGCTGAGGCAGTTCGGCGCCTTGTTGAAGATGATCGGCTCTTTCGGGATCGGAGAATTCGTCTCCTTCGCATGGTCGATGTAGTTCAGGCCGATCGCGATGAAGTTGTGGGTGTAGGCAATGCACGGCCCCAGGCGCGCGGATTTCGGCGCAGCCGGAAGGTCGGCGATCTTGGCCTTCTTGATCTTGGCCAGCGCGCCGTCCGCCAGCGTCTCGGGTGTGATGTCGGAGACCACGCGCGAGAGATCGCGAACGATGCCATTCTTGTCGAGAATGCCGGGCTTCTCACGGCCCTTTGGCCCAAAGCGAACGAGTTTCATGCGCTGCGATTCCCCCGTGGAACAGGTGTGATTGACGCCGGTGAATGGCGGAAGGTCCGACACAGGACGTAGCGCAGATCGCGCCTGCGCCTCAAGCGGCAAGTGCGCGCGCCCTGCGTAAGGCTGCACTGGAATTGGACGACAAGGGTCAATATTATTGACCTAACAAGCAGGCGACCTTTGGAAACGCTCTTACCGCTCCTCGGCTATGTCGTCGTGTCGACGTGTACGCCGGGTCCCAACAACCTCATGGTCCTGGCCTCCGGCGCCAACTTCGGTGTCCAGCGAACCCTGCCGCACATCCTGGGCATAGCCTTCGGGTTTCCCGTCATGATCGTGGCGGTCGGTCTCGGGCTGGGTTTCGTCTTCGACCAATATCCGATCGTTCACGTCGTCCTGAAATACGTGACCTTTGCCTATCTGCTGTGGCTGGCGTGGAAGATCGCCAATGCGGGAAGGCCCGATCCGAAAGGCAGTGTGGTAAAGCCGATGACCTTTTTGCAGGCTGCGGCCTTCCAATGGGTCAATCCGAAGGGCTGGGCCATGTTCATTGGGGCCCTGGCGCTCTTCACCACCACCAGCGCCAACCGGCCGCTGCAGGTTGCCCTGATCGCGCTGCTTTTCGGCTTGGCGTGTCTGCCGAATGGCGTCGCATGGGCGCTGTTTGGCCGTTCCATCGCCGGCTATCTGCAGAATGATCGCGTACGGTTCTGGTTCAATCTTGTCATGGCCGCGCTGCTGATTGCTTCAGTGGTGCCGACGCTGTTCGAGTAGACGGTGACTGATGGCTCATCTCCCTACGATTGCCGATGTCCGCACCGCCGCCGCGCGTATCCGCCGCGAGGCCGTTCGCACGCCGCTTCTGTCCAGTCCGCTGCTCGACGACGTCGCCGGGACGCGCGTGCTGCTGAAGTGCGAAACCCTCCAGCGTACCGGCTCATTCAAGTTTCGCGGCGCCTACAACGCCGTCGCGGCCCTGGATCCGAAGGAGCGCGAACGCGGCATCGTCGCGGTCTCATCGGGTAACCATGCCCAGGCGATCGCCGAGGCGGCACGCCTGTTCGGTTTGCGCTCGACTATCGTGATGCCCGGCGATGCGCCGGCATTGAAGCGCGACCGCACCGAACGGAGCGGGGGACACGTGCTGACTTACGATCGCGCGCATGAGGATCGCGAAGCCGTTGCGGCGCGCTTCATCGCCGAGCATGGAGGTGTGCTGGTCCATCCGTACAACGATCCCGACGTGATAGCCGGGCAGGGCACCATCGGCATCGAGATCGCCGAGCAGTGCGCCGAGCAGCGATTGGTGCCGGATGCCGTGCTCGTGCCGTGCGGCGGCGGCGGGTTGTCGGCTGGGGTAGGGCTTGCGCTGCGCAGTGAAGTGCCGGGCATCGGCGTGTTCCTGGTCGAGCCGGCCGGCTTCGACGACTACGGGCGTTCGCTCGCCGAAGGCGTGCCCGTCGCCAACAAGGGAACCGCCGGGTCTGTTTGTGACGCCTTGCTGGCCCCGGCGCCCGGCGCGATTGGCTTCGCCATCAACCGTGCCAACCATGCGCACGGCGTTGTTGTCAGCGACGAAGAGGCGCTTGCCGCCGTAGCGTTCGCCTTTCGTGAGCTGAAGCTTGTGGTCGAACCCGGAGGTGCCGTCGGCCTGGCGGCGATGCTGGCGCGACGTCTGCCCGATCTTGCAGGCAGAACGGTGGCCGTTGTGCTTTCCGGCGGCAACGTCGAGCCGGCAACGCTGCACCGCGCCTTGGCGGCCTGATCAAACGAAAAGGGCGCCGTTCGAGGCGCCCTTCGCGGTTCGATGCAGTCGGATCGCGCTAGTCGAAGCGGCCGCTGGCGTGGGCCAGCATCGTATAGACCTTGCCCGTATCCGAGGTCAGATAGGCGCCACCCGCAGCGCGGTCCTTGCCCGATTTGGTGACCTCGGCCAAGAGCTTCTCGAAGTCCGCCACGTAGCGATCCACCGCGGCGCGGAAATCGCCGTCGCGTTGATATTTCTTGCGGATCTCGTCGAACGTCTGCTGCCCCGAGAGCGTGTAGAGCCGGCGCGTGAAGAGGTTCTTCTCACCCTTGTTATGCCGGGCCCACAGCTCCACCGCCGCGTCCTGGTCGATGGCCCGCGCGATGTCGGCTGAGATCGCGCCGAGCCCGCCGCCATTGGCGGGGGCAGCGGCTGCCGGTGCTGCTGCTACCGGCTCGGGCTGACGTTCCACGGCCGCCGGGGCCTCCTCCTCGGTCGAGGCGCGACGAAGTAGGTCGGACACCCAGCCTTCGCCGGCCTCGTCGCCGCCCTGCGTGGTCCGCAGTGCTGCGGGCGCCTGGCGCGGCACGGCGCGCGGCGCCGACTTGGCGACCGGCTGGGGCACTGCGGCTCCATTGCCATTGGCGCGCCGCGGTGGCTCGCCATAGCGAGCGTTTGCCGGCGCATCGAGCGCCAGCGGCGGCGGCGCCACCGGCAGGGGATCGGCGTTCACGGCCGTTGCCTCAACCCGGAAACGCGGCTCCCCCAGCGACGGGCTCGAAACGTCGAGATTCTTGCCGTGCCGATTGATGATGTCGGAGAGCTCGGTCAGCGCCTTGATCTGATCGCCAACGACGCGGCGCATCGCCTCGGCGCCCTCGCGGGCTTCTTCCGGCAACTCGAGCACTCCCTTGCGGAGTTCCTCGCGCGTGGAATTGAGGTCGCGCTGCAGGTCGGCGGTGGCTTGGCGCATTTCGCGAGCCGCCTCGCTGAAGCGACGCGATAGTTCGGTCATCGACTGACCCATGTCGGTGATCATCGCCTTGTTGGCCTCGCGCACCGCGTCTGCGGCCTTGCGGCTCTCGGTGCCCGCCGTGCGGTTCATCGTCTCGAAGTGATCGATGACGCCCTTGGTCGCGGTCGCCGTGTTTTCGGTCAGCATGCGGCTGACCGCGGTCGCGCGTTCCTCTGCGGTTTTCAACGTCTCGGCGATGATGCGGGTGAACGACTTCATCAGCCCGTCGAGTTCCTCGCTCCGCTGCTTCAGGCCTGAGGTCAGGCTCTCGAGCGCCGGGCGGCGTTCTTCGACCGTCGTCTGTATCTGGCGGTTGACGTCGGCGAGGTTCTTGGTCGCCGAGGAGAGCGAATTGCTCTGTTCCTCGAAGCGCTTCACGACGGAACCGACGCCCTCGATGATGTCGCGCGAGACATCGCGGAGCTTGCTCACCTGACCGCCGAGCTCGTTCGAGGAAAGCTGCGTCGCCTCGACGGCATGGCCGATGGCAGCCGTGAACTCGGTCGAGCGCTGGGCAAGCTGAGTCTCGATCTTGTCGAGACTGGTCGCGGTGGTGCCGAGCAACGTGTTCAGCATCTCGTTCGACTGGCGCAGCCGTTCGGCGATCTCGGAGACCTCCGTGCGCAGGGTATGGTTGGTCGCCACAAACGTGCTGGCAACGCGTTCGCCGCTCGCCATGAGCGTGCGCGCGGCTTCCTCGCTGCGGTTGGCGACAAGATTGACGACCTGCGCGCCGGTCTGCTCCAGCGTGCGCACGAGGGCGTTCGAGCGGCCGTCCAGCAGGGCTGCGAGTTCGCCGCTGCGCGAACCGAGCACATCGTTGAATTCGCGTGTGCGCTCTTCGAGGGCCTCGGTGACCGCGTTGGCGCGGGCGCCGAACATGCCTTCGATCTCGTTGATGGCGCGTCCAAGCACCGACGATGCCTCGCCGGCCGACGCGCGGATCGACCGTGTAGCTTCCGCGGATTCGTTGACGAGCCGCTGGGTGACCTCGGACACCGCTTCGCGCACAGCCAGGGCGACGTCCTCGCTGCGCGCGGCAAGCGAGTCCGTGATCGAGTTGGCTCGGTCGGTCAGCGTCTCGGCAAGGTTCTCGATGCGCGAGGTGAGCTGGCCGCCGACCTCGATCAGCCGGTCATCGATCACCGAGGCGAACTCGGTCTGGCCGGTCGTGAAGGTCTCGGCGATCTCGCGGGTGCGCTCGATCAACGTCTGGTTGATCTGGCGGGAGCGGTGGTCGAGGGCCTCCGCGATACGATGCGCGTTCGATTCCAGCGCTTCCGAAACGTCCTCGATCTTGAGGCGGATGCCATCGCCGAACTGCGACAGCTTGCTCTGCAGCGCCGTCTCCATGGCGTGCGCCTGCTCGGAGAGCGCCGTGATGACTTCCGGGCCGCGCTGGTTCATCAGGTCGGAGATGCGCGAGAAACGGCTGTCGAGCACGTCGCCGACCTCACGGCTGCGACGCTCGATTACGTCGCCGAAGCGCGAGCCTGCTTCCACGATCCTGCCGTGGATGGCATTGCCGCGTTCGTCGATCGCGTCGGCGACTTCGGTGCCCGAGGTAATGATCTTCTCGTGGATGGTGACGCCGCGGCTTTCGATGGCGTTGGCGACATCGCGGCCCGAGGCAAGGATCTTCTGATGGATCGAGGTGCCACGGCTTTCGATGGCATCGCCAATATGCTGGGTCGCCTCGACGATCGAGTCATAGATGGCGGTGCCGCGTCCCTCGATCGAGTCCGCGATCTCGCGCGCAGAAGACAGGATGCGCTCGTGGATCGAGGCGCCGCGCGACTCGATCTCGTTGGCGATCTGACTGCCGGATTCCACGATACGCTCGTGGATGGTGTTGCCCTGGTCGATGATGCGATCGGCGATGCGGGTGCCGGAGTCGACAATGCGCTCGTGTATCGAGCCGGCGCGAGAAGCGATCGTCTCGGCGATCTCGTTGCCCGAGGCGATGATCGTCTCGTTGATCTTCATGCCGCGCACGGCAATCGCCTTGGCGACTTCGCCGCCGACCGACGCGAGGCGTTGCGTCAGCTCGGCGCTACGTTCGTCGAAGGAATCGTAGACCGAGGTGGTGGCCGAGTTGATCGCCTCGCGCAGGCCGTTGGTGCGCGTCTCGATCAGGTTGGCCATGGCTTCGCCGGTCGAGGCGAGGCGCTCGTTCAACTCGGTGCCGTTGACCGCGATCGACTCAAAAATGCGGTCGCCGGTGCGCGACAGGCGGTCGGCGAGTTCGCCGCCGCGATTGGTGATCGTCTCGGCGATACGTGTGCCGGTCTCATCGAGCTTGTCGGCAATCTCCTGGCCACGAAGCGCGAGATCGACCAGCAGGGAATCGGCGTTCGACTTCAGCGCCTCGTTCACCTCGGTGACGTGCTTCGAAATCGTCGCGGCGGCCATGTTGCCGGTCTCGCTGATCGACTTCGTGATGTCCTCGGTACGACCCTCGAAGCCTGCAATGAGCTCGGCGCCGACGGACGAGAGCGTGTCGTTCACTTCCTGACCGCGCTCGGCGATCGTGTCGGCCATGGCACGGCCGGTGGACGAGAGCGTCTCGTTGATCTCGGAGGAGCGGGCGAGCAGCGCGTCGGTGACTTCGGCGCCGGTCTGGGCGAGAGACACGGCAACATCACTGACGGTATCGGCGAGACGCGACACGAGATCCTCGCCGCGGGCCGAAAGCTGATCGACCATCGCCTCGCCGGCAGTGCCCAGCGCGGCGGTGATCTGCTCGCCGCGGTCGGTGAGGGCGGCGGTGATGCGGTTGCCGGCGGTGGTGACGCTGTCGGCGATCGACTCGGAGGCGATGCGGAGATCCTTGGACAGGGCCTCCTGCGCCGACACGATCGAGGTGCGGACGCGTTCGGAGTTGATGACGATGGCTTCGCGCTGACCGGCGAGGTCGTCGATCAGCGAGCGCATGCGCGTCTCGTTGTCGGAGTACGACCGTTCGAGGGCGGCGACCTCGTTGTGAACCAGCAGCTCGAGCTCGGACGCGCGGGCGAGCGCACGCTCGATGCCGTCGCCGACGGCCGCGACCTCGCGCCGAACCGCCTGACTGACGTTGATCACGGCGTCGGTGGCGACGTTCTCCGGCTCGGACAGGCGGATAGCCATTTCCGACACCGAGCGGGCGACGAAGCGCAGCTCCTGTGTACGCCAGATGGTAGAGGCGAACGCCCAGATGAAGCCGATCGGCACGAAGAGGAAGAGGGCGATGTCGAGGAAGCGCGGGCTGCTGAAGATATCGCCGCCAGACACGCTGCCGAAAATGCCGCCGGTCGACATCGCGTAGACAACGACGAACAGCGCCCATGCCGCGGACAGGACGGTAGCGGTCGGGTAGATCAGGCGGGACGGACGCCGCATCGGTCCGGCCACAGTCCGGCGGTCGTCGTTTGCGGCAAAACGGCTGCGCCGGGCCTCGGCCGCGCGGACACGCGGGGTCGGCGGTGCCTCAAGCTCCGGCGGAGCGTCGGCGAGGACACGCGCCGTCGCCTCCGCTGTCCGCTCTACCGTCCGGCGCGGCGGCTCCTCGCGGCGGGCCTCCTCGCGACGAGGCGGCGGCTGAGCGCCTTCCGGGCGGCGGGCCGGAGGGGCGGGGATGCGGGTACCGTCGGTGCGGCGCTGGCTCTCGCTGCGGCGAGCGGCCTCCGCGGCGGCGCGGGCCTCGGAGCGGCGATCGCGGCGCTCGGCGCCGGCGTCGTCGGTGTTGGTCACCGGCGGCGCCTCGTCAGGCGAATAATCGAGCCGGAGGGCTTCCTCGACGGCCGAAAGGGCAGCGTCGTTGGGATTCTTGGTCCGTGGGGTAGTCGCCATTGCAGTCCGCCTCGCGTACCGAACTCGAACGAAAACGGCACCCGCCGGGCGGCTCCTCGCCCGGCAAGCGCGCCGCGAAAACTGCGAGAAACGATGACGTGCGGCGACCCCCGCACTCACGTCCCGTCCCGCAGCTATCGCCGCGCTATGACTGGCAAAAACGCCAGCCGGGTGGCCTTCCACCCATGCCGCTAAGCTATCCTAATGGCACATTCATGGCAGAGGAACCGGGAATCTGCGAGGCATGGGCGCAAAGACCGTAAACATCATCAACAGGATGCCGCGCTGCGTTCGAACTTCTCGCGAACGCGAAGCCCTAAGTACCGCATCCCGCCGCAGAGTTTCGCCGCGCCGGGAAAGTCTGTCCGGCTGCCGTCCGGGGCGTTGATATCGCAGTGGAAAACTCGGGCGGCTTTCGGCCGCTTGAGGGATTCCCTCATCCGGACAGCGGGGCGGACAGGGCCCGGACAGCCGCAGTCCGGCAGAAGGCCGCCGGTTTTGCCGGACAGCAGCCGGAGGGCGGCCGGACGCGGTTAACGATGTCTTAAGATTCATGGCGCGTCCTTAGCGGAATCGGTGATTCTGGAGCCGCCATGACCTCGCGCCGCATGCCCATCGACATCGACCACCTCTCGCGCCAGACCGCCGGCGATGCGGCCCTGCTCAGGGAGGTGCTGAAGCTGTTCTGCGACCGCACGCCGCTCGACTTCCAGCGGCTGAAGGAAGCCAGCGGCGAGGAGCGGCGGGAGGTCGCCCACCTGATCGTCGGTTCGGCGCGTGCCGTGGGCGCCTCCGAGCTGGCCTACTACGCGGCTGCGGTTGAATCGGGCGGGGCCGACCTCAACTCGGTCGAGGCGGCGCTGGCCGAGGCGGAAGCCTTCGCCGAGATCTACCTCGCCGCCGCCTAGCGGGGCACGGCGAAATCGCCTATAGGGCGACACGTTTCGCGCTGCTCCAGCAGCGTTTTCCATCGACGCGTCGTCCTCTTACTGCCCCTGAATGGCCAAGATCACCTACATCGACACCAACGGCGAGCGCCACGAAGTGGACGCCGAGAACGGCTCCACGGTGATGGAGAACGCCATCCGCAACGGCGTGCCGGGGATCGAGGCCGAGTGCGGCGGCGCGTGCGCGTGCGCCACCTGCCACGTCTATGTGGACGAAGCCTTCAAGGACATCGTCGGCCCGCCCGAGCCGATGGAAGAGGACATGCTGGACTTCGCTTTCGACGTGCGTCCAAATTCGCGGCTGTCGTGCCAGATCCGGGTGCGCGACGAACTCGACGGCCTGGTAGTTACCGTGCCCGAACGGCAGGGTTAGCACCGCGCGTTTTTGCTCCGGGCTTCGCTGCCGCCGCAACAATCTTGCTTTGATTCCTGCGGTCCAGCGGATAACTCTCCGCGCAAATTCCAACTTTGGGAAGGCCAATGAACGCGATCGCGCGCACCCCGGCAGGCGGCACCGTCGAGACCGATGTGGTCATCGTCGGCGCCGGGCCGGTGGGATTGTTTGCCGTCTTCGAGCTCGGCCTGCTCGACATCAAGTGCGCGCTGGTCGACATCCTCGACAAGCCGGG